>JBCCUO010000341.1:0-5123 GCA_039196805.1 Planctomycetota bacterium
ATGCCTTTGAAAATCCGGCTTGTAGTGAGCACCACGACATTCGTCGCGATTCAGTGCTCCGGCCAGAATCGATTTCGCAATCGGGAACATGTCTTGAAGTGCTTTGGCGAAGATCACGTTCTGGTTGGTCCAGTTGCCCGAGTCCGACAAACTAACCTTGTTCGCTCGTTGGTGCAGTTCGTTGACTTTGCCAAGTGCATCCTGCAGCTGATCGTTCTTGCGTACGACCGTTGCCACCCGAGTCATCAGGTCTCCCAGTTCCTGGTGAATCAGGTAGGGGTTTTCGTCGCTGTCCGAACCTCCCTTCAGCAACCCATCGTGTCGGGCCTGCTGCTCTGCGACCGCGCTTTCCAAGAGTGACGGTTCAACATCGGCTGCCGAACCCTTCTGGCTTTCCGCGAAGTTGACGATCGACGATCCCGTGAACAGACCGGTGAAGATGCACGACAGCAGCGAGTTTGCGCCCAGCCGATTGGCACCGTGGTAGTGGTAATCGCATTCGCCGATCGCGTACAAACCGGGGATGCTGGTCATGTGGTTTTGGGGAGCACCCGCTTCCAGGCCGCCGTCGGCACTCTTCACGTAATCTGCCCAAAGTCCACCCATGCTGTAGTGAACCGCCGGGAAAATCTTCATCGGTTCGAATCGAGGGTCGACGCCCTGGAACTTTTCATAGATCTCCAGAATGCCTCCCAACTTGCGATCCAATTCGGCTTTTGGAATATGCGTCAAATCAAGGTAAACGCACATTCGGTCTGTTTCGACGCTCAACGATTCGTTGACGCAGATGTCAAAGATCTCGCGGGTGGCAATATCGCGAGGTACCAGGTTGCCGTATTCCGGGTACCGCTCTTCCAAGAAGTAGTATCGATCCGAATCGGGAATGTCACGAGGATCGCGGGCATCGTGAGGCGTCTTGGGGACCCAAACTCGACCGCCTTCGCCGCGAGCCGATTCGCTCATGAGCCTGAGTTTGTCGGCCCCCGGAATGGCGGTCGGGTGGACTTGAATGAATTCAGCGTTGCCGTAGGCGGCGCCTGCTTGGAAGCAACGACTGGCCGCACTGCCGTTACAGAACACGCTCATCGTGCTCCGACCATAGATCAAGCCACAGCCACCACTAGCAACGACCACCGCATCGGCTGGGAACGAACGAATTTCCATCGAGACCATGTCTTGGGCGACGATCCCGCGACAGCGTCCGTCGTTGTCTTTGATCGGGGACAGAAAGTCCCAAAACTCAAATTTTCGTACCATGGCCTCCGCCTCCCGGCGTCGAACCTGTTCGTCCAGGGCGTAGAGCAGTTGCTGTCCCGTCGTCGCGCCCGCAAACGCCGTTCGCTTATACAGCGTGCCGCCAAAACGCCGACGATCGATGAATCCTTCACCCGTACGATTGAACGGCACACCCAGACGATCCATCAGCTCGATTACCTTGGGAGCCCAGTAGGCCATCTCCTTGCAAGGTGGCTGATGATTCAGAAAGTCACCGCCGTAGACGGTGTCATCGAAGTGTTTCCACTCGTCATCACCCAACTGCCGGGTCGCGTCGTTGCAGCTATTGATTCCGCCTTGGGCGCACACGGAATGCGACCGCTTGACCGGGGTCAGGCTGATCAGATCCACCTTCACTCCCAATTCGGCCAACTTCATCGTCGAGGCCAGACCGGCCAGTCCACCGCCAACGACGACTACACGTGTTTCTGACATCTCGGTTACTCGCGTCCAAAGGTCTGGTTCGAATCACTGGGGATCAATGCGGCCGTTTCGCCCGAATCGTCCGCTGGATCGTCTTCATCGTGACTTCGCTTGTGGGGCTTGTCGTAGGCCCAGCCGGTTTCCAAGTTCGCCTCGTACATGCTGTCCTCGACTTGCTGGACCGCGTCGTAATCCGCAGGCCTTACGGCAGCCCACCACGCCGTTGTTCCAATAACCGCCAAGACAGCGCCGAAGGCCACCGCGACTTTGCTAGCCCGATCCTGTCCCTCGGGCGAAATCCAAAGTCCCCAGGTGATGCCAGCGGTCCACAGTCCGTTGGCAAGGTGATAGACGCAGGCCAGAACACCGATTAGGTAAAAAGTCGGCCAAATGTAGCCGTCCATCTGTTTCATCAGCGTGCTAGCAGCGTTGTAAGGACGAAAACCCGCCATTCCTAGCGGTTCAACCAACGCCAGCCACGGACCAACATGAAACCAGCCGTGCAGGTGCAGCACGTGAACCATCAAGAACGCAAATGCGATCAGGCCGGTCCAACGCTGCCAGACGTACCGCTTGTTGCTAGTGAATTTGTACTGCCCGGAGTTGCTCTTGCCAGTTTTGACGATCCACACACCCAAAATGGCGTGAAACAAGAGCGGCAAGAAGATCGCGCCCCACTCCACCAGAGGCAACACATCACCCAAGCTGTGGATGATGATCACCGCACGTTGAAAGGTCTCCGTCCCCGAGATCAAACTGGCGTTGGTCGTCAGGTGCACCACCATGTAGGCACCCAGCGGGATGATCCCCAGCAGTGAATGCAGGCGGCGAATCGCGAACTCGTGACGCAGAAAAAAGCTGGCGCTGGAACTTACTTCGGACACGCGACGTTCTTGTTGTGTCGATTGAAGGGGGCCGTGCGTAACGACACACTCCCGAAGGCAGTGGCCTTCGCGCGGGGTCGTAATGCAATGGGTACCGCTTTGAACTCCTCGGGAAATGAACCGCTGATTAACAATTCCGATCACCGGGGATGGCGGCAAGGCCCAATGTAAGGCTCTCAGCAAACTTCCACCAGATCGCGGTACAGTTTGCCACGCCCTCTACTGATCACCATCAACGATCGCCGCCGGTCGACCAAACTTGCTCGCAAAAACCCTCGTCGACAGTGAGGCGCGGCGTCGGGCCCCGGTCTCGCGACTCTGCATCTGGCGGCCGGCTTCGTCCACCGGTTCGCTCAGGTCGGGGTAGCCGACGGCGACCGCCGTTTGCGGTTCGTAACCCTCAGGGATTTCGTACGTGGCTCGCACAACACTCAGGTTCACCCCACCCATCTGATGGACTTGCAGTCCCAACGCAGTCGCCTGCAACGCCAAGTGTGCGGAAGCCTGTCCCAGATCATGCAAGGCAACGCGATTGGGCTTGCCGTTGTATTCGAAACTCGTCCGCATGACGGTCAGGATCAATGCTCCCGCCTGCGATGCCCACGCTTGGTTGGCCTCCACCAGACAACCCAGCATCTCCGAGAAGGCGGCTTCGTCCTGCCGCTGTGCGACCAGAAAGTACCAAGGCTGGTCATTGAAACTGCTGGATGCCCAGCGTGCTGCCTCGAAACACTGCACCAGCTTGTGATCCTCGATCGCTTGCGGAAGCATTCGATAGGGACTCCATCGCGACTGGACCGAAAGCAGCACATCGTGTTCGACCGGATTGACACTCATGGATTCTCCGCTGGCAATGGGTTGGCGTGGCGAACGGGAGCAAGTGGAATCGAGATGGCTCCGCGCTGGTTGTACTATTTTTCGACATGTCGCGGCATCGGAGAACTGACATTCACCGAATCACCAAGCGGACGAACCCAGGCGACCGACTAACCGCAGCCCAGTCCCGATGCTAAGCTCTTGGCCCATCATGCGACGTTACATGGCGACCCATCTTGACCGCTGACCGTACCGCTCTTCGAGACGATTCTCGCTCGCGCGCCGCCACGCTCCGGCGTCGATGCCGACAGTTGGGTCGAGTCGCGGGGGCCTTGGCGCAGCGTGCCAATGAATTGATTCAGGCGGTTGAGAGCCAACAAAGAACCGATCCGGTCGAAACGATCACGGCGGAGTTGTTCCCGCTCTGCGATGCGCTGCGATGGATCTCCAGACGCGGCCCTCGAGTACTGGCGGACCGCCGTGTCGGCTGGCGCGATCGCCCACTTTGGTTGGTGGGAATTTCCAGCCGAGTCGTCCGCGATCCCCTGGGTCGCGTGTTGATCCTTGGCGCTTGGAACTACCCGTTGTTCTTGCCCGGCGTTCAGGCTGCGCAAGCGTTGGCTGCAGGCAACCAGGTGCTGCTCAAACCGGCACCCGGCGCGGAACTCGCGACGCAGTTGATGGTGGACTGCTTTTATGACGAAGGGATTGCCAAACAGGATCTCAAATGTTTGCCATCGGACGTTTCTGCGGCCCAGCAGGCAATCCAGTCGGGCGTCGACCTAGTGGTACTGACCGGTTCCGCGACGACCGGACGCAAGGTCTTGGGCGCCACGGCACCGACGTTGACTCCATCGATTGTTGAGCTGAGCGGCTGTGACGGCGTGATTGTGCTGCCCGGATTCGATCCCGACCGGCTGATCTCAGCGATTCAATTTGGACTGAATTTGAACTCGGGTGCCACCTGCATCGGACCGCGAAGGCTGATCCCAGCACTGCCGCTCGATGAACTGAAGACGCTTCGCTGGCAGCTTCGACAACAACTGACGGCGTCAACGACTCACACGGTCCATCCATCGGCAGTACCGCCCGTGATCGCGGCGATCGAGTCGGCACGGGATGACGGCTTGCGACCGTTAACGTTGCCGCAGGACGCCTCGCCCGCTGACTCTGTGGCAGCATTGAACGAAGTGATCGGGGGGCTGCGAGAACGATCAGAAAAGAAGCCTCTGATTCTCGATGACGTCGCTGCCAATGCCTCGATTGCCTCCTCCGACCTGTTCGCACCGATCCTGTCGATCGTTCCGGTCTCCGATCAACAGGAAGCGATCGATGCCGTCAATCAGTGCCAATACCGGCTTGCCGCATCCGTCTTTGGTCGAAACGATGATTGCCAGCGAGTGGCTTCGCAACTGGCGATCGGCTGTGTAACTATCAACGATTTGATTGCCGCGACGGCGGACCCAAGACTGCCTTTTGGTGGTCGAGGCGAAAGCGGGTTCGGGGTGACTCGCGGGCCGGAGGGCTTGCTAGCGATGACGCATCCCAAGGTGGTGATTACGCGGCGCGGGCGGTTAGCACCTCACTTGTCGCCTCGCAACGATGGCGACGAGAATCTCCTGCGGGGAGCACTTGAGTTTCAGCATGGTGCAACCCTGCGACAACGCTTCGATGGACTGCTACAAATGGTCTCGCGCAAACGCGATTCCACGAACGATCCAGGCG
>JBCCUO010000342.1:0-5109 GCA_039196805.1 Planctomycetota bacterium
CGCGCAGCAATGCCCTGACCTGATCCTGTCGGACATCAACATGCCCAAGCTTGGGGGATACCAGCTGTGCAAGTTAGTCAAGAAGCACGAACGAACACGCGATATCCCGGTGATCATGCTGTCCGGCAAGGATGGCGTGTTCGACAAACTACGCGGGACGATGGTTGGCTGTAGCGACTACGTGACCAAGCCGTTCGAATCAAACGAATTGATCGAGAAGGTACGTCAGTACGTTGGAGACGTTGTCAGCATTGACTGACCGTCTTGGAGCCCCTCACAGATACAACCTTTTGCCAACTTGGTAAGACCTGATGTCCAACCCCACTACTGTCGAAAACGCGTCGCCACCTGCCTCGTCAGATTCTCAGTCGCTGAGCACAGAGAAGCGTGCAGCGATCGAAGCGGATTGCCTCGACCTGATCTGTCGACTGGAAGCACTGCTTTCCAACGCGATCGAACATCGGTCGGCTGGGCATTACAGCGAAACCGCCGAACTAGCCAACCGGATGCTGCTGATCTCGCTGGATTTTGCCGAAGCTCACCTGCAAGGCCGCGTGCTGACAGAAACCGAAGACAGAATCGCACTGGCCTATCGTCGAACACAGCACCTGTCCGACATGATTGATGCTTCGTCGTGGGGCGCGTTTCGCAAGGTTCTTGGACGCAGCACATCAACTCAGGACGATGTGGTCGCCGCGCACAAGCAGGTGGGCGAAGCATTGGCGGTCTCGATCGTGTCATCGATCGGAAACGGTATCCAGATGATCGCGGACGATTCCAAGATGGCCAGTGAGTTGACCCAAAGCGTCACCCTGTTTGTTGGCGAACTGAAGAAGGGCTGGTAGCAACGATGAGCGATCCCGCTTCCATCCTGGTGGTTGATGACAGCCCTACCGCCCGACGCACCACCGAAAACACGTTGGCTCAGGCCGGCTATCACGTGATCACCGCCGACGACGGCGAAGACGCGTTGAACGTCTTTGCCAGCCAACAACCGGATGCCGTCATCCTCGACATTGTCTTACCAAAGAAGAACGGCTTTCAAGTCTGTCGGCAATTGAAGGCTGAAACACAATCCGACGCCAAGGTCTTGATGCTGACCAGCAAGTCGCAAGAAAGCGATCGCATCTGGGGCCAACGCCAAGGCGCCGACGACTACCTGACCAAACCGTATGAACCGCGGCAACTTCTGGACTCGCTGCAGCAATTGCTGAGTGGTTCCTAATTCGCCCCAGTTCTTAGTTCCTCCGACCCAAACACAGATTCCCACCCCTTGTCCTGTCGTCAGCTTCCACTTGGAACTGAATGCAGGATCCCGCCTAACGCACTCCCGTGCGATCTCCACGCCAGCCCAATTCGCTTCGATTGCGTAAATGTCATCGAGGTTTGGCTAGCGGTGCGCCTGCAAGGCGGATTCGTCGCCCATTCCACCAGCGATCACAGATGTCTCACCGTCCTAACGATGAACAGCCAGCGGGCGATCCCGGGCAGCTACGCGACGATGCTTCCTCGGCGTTTGCCGCCAACGACGACAGCATGGTGAACGACAACGTGATGTCGGGCGAGTTTGGCGAAAACGAAGAGTTGCGCGCCGCGATTGCCGCAGCATTCGGCGCTGAAGCACTCGACAGCGAGGGTGACTTTGCCGACCTGGAGGCGCCGGAAGTCGCCTCCGACGCCGACCAAGAGTCGCTGCAGTCTTTGATCGCTCGGCTGGACCAGAAAATGGAGTCTCTTGGTGGTTCTAGCACACCTCAAGTCAGTCAGCCCGCTACGGTGCCCACCACGGTTGAACAACGCTTTGTTGTCTTTGAAACAGCCGGCCGGACCGCGGCATTCCCACTGGCCGGTATCGAAGAGATCGAACGACTTCCGTCGTACACGTCGTTGCCACGTACGCCAGATTGGCTGCGCGGCATCACCAACCTGCGAGGCCAGATCGTGTCGGTCACTGATCTGGCCGCGTTAGTTGGCGAAAACACCACCGTCGACCCCTCGCTGCAAAAAGTCATCGTGGTGCACAGCGCAAAGCTCGACGCCACGACCGCTGTGGCGGTCGATCGCGTGATCGGCATTCGCAATTTCGCAGGCAACGTTCGCCGACGCCCGGAGGACTTGACCGAACCTCTGGCAATGCTTGCCGACCAAGTCGCCAGCACCGAAACCAACACGGAGTCCAATACAGGACTCGTTCTCTTGATTGATCCCGATCGCCTGCTGGAGCATCCCGAGATGACTCCGTTCATGCAGGCCTGATTCCCGCCACCGTCCACCCACCTTCCAATCAACCTACCCGTCGCAGGACCCCAGTTATGTCGTCAAGTCAGTCGATCCTGGATCGCTTCAAGTCGTGGGCACCCGTCGAGGCGATTGCCACCAAGATCCGAGCCAAACTGTTGCTCACCCTGGTCGGCGTTTCGCTGGTTCCGCTGATCCTGCTGGGTGTCGTGCTCTATCGTTCGGCGACTCAAGGCATTTTGGCGCAAGCCAATTCGCAACTGGAATCGGTTCGAACGATTAAGGCGAATCAGGTCGAGGGCTACTTCGCGACGATTCGCAAGCAGATGGAAACGTTCAGCGAGAACGCCATGGTCGTCGACGCCATGCGAGCCTTCCCGAGCGCATTGCGAACGGCTCGCAACGAAGCCGCCGTGGACGACGACCAGCTTAAAACGATGAGCCAGTTGGTCCGCCAGTACTACGAGAACGACTTCGGCCAGGAATACTTCGGCCGGAATCAAACCGAAGCACCAGTGGATGGGCAGTTTGCCGGGTTGGACCTAGACTCGCTCTTCTTGCAGCACCAATACATCGCGGCCAACCCCAACCCGCTGGGAAACAAGGAACTGCTTGATCGTGCGGAAGACGAAACCGAGTACTCCAAACTACATGGCAAGTATCACCCCATCGTACGAAACTACCTGAATCAATTCGGCTATTACGATATCTTTCTCTGCGACCTGGAATCCGGTGACATCGTCTACTCCGTGTACAAGGAATTGGACTTCACCACCTCACTGATCGATGGCCCGTACAGCGAAACCAACTTTGGTCGCGCGTTTCGCATGGCCGCCGCAGCCGAGTCGCCCGACCAGATCTTTCTGGTCGACTACGAGCCTTACTTACCATCGTACGAGGACGCGGCCAGCTTCATCGCTTCGCCCGTGTTTGACGGCGATCAGAAGATCGGAGTTGCGATCTTCCAAATGCCGATTGACAAGATCAACGAGATCATGGCGGAACGCACGGGTCTAGGTGAAACGGGTGAAACCTACGCCATCGGATCGGACGGCCTTTTCCGAAGCGAAAGCCGTTTCTGTGACCAATTGGACATCGACACCGCGATTATCAACGACGCCGTCCGCGTCGAAACGCTGGCCGCCCAATCAATCGCGCGAGGCGAACAGGGCACAGCAGTGATCGATGACTACCGTGGCGAACCCGTACTCAGTAGTTGGAAGCCGATCACGATCTACGAAGGCGTTGAGGGCGTGGCAGATCCCATCACTTGGGGCCTGTTGTCGGAAATCGATTACAGCGAGGTCACGTCGCCGATTACCGCCACAGGGATGGCTCGTAACGCGGGTCTGATCGTGTCCTTGGGACTCATCATCGGCCTGGTCTGCTCGTTCTACTTTGCCCAGGGCATTACACGTCAGGCAGAATCGATCAACGACATGCTGATGCAAATTGGTATCGGTGACTTCGACGCACGTGCTGAGCTGGTCACGCGGGATGAATTGGGTGACGTGGCGGTGGCCTTGAACGCCATGTGTGACAATACCCTGTCGCTGATTCAATCACGGGAAGAACGGGACCAGATCGAAAGCTCGATTCTGGAGCTGATCCAGGAAATGGAAGACATTGCCGCCGGTGACTTGACGATCGAAGCGGACGTCCGAGAAGACATCACCGGTTCAATCGCTGGTTCGGTCAACTACATGACCAGCCAGCTTCGCGGGCTCGTGCAACGCGTGAAATCGGCCACCGCCCAGGTGAATGAGTCGGCCGAACATGTGCAAGGAATCTCGGGCAAATTGTCGAGCGATAGCTTGGCTCAGGCCGAACAGATCACCGGCACGACGAAGCAAGTCCAATCCATCACCGATTCGTTCCAACAAGTGGCTGCAAAAACACGCGACAGTGCGAAAGTGGCTGAAAAGGCTCGTGAAACGGCCTCGCGTGGTCTGCAAGCGGTGACCGACACGGTCGAGGGCATGCAGCGGATTCGAAATCAGGTGCAAGAAACCAGTAAGCGAATCAAGCGGCTCGGGGAATCATCGCAAGAGATCGGTGAAATCGTTCAGTTGATCGCCGACATCGCTGACCGAACCAGTATTCTGGCTTTGAATGCTTCGATTCAAGCGGCCATGGCCGGGGACGCCGGTCAAGGCTTCGCCGTGGTTGCGGAAGAAGTCGAGCGATTGGCCGAACGGAGTAACGACGCGACCAAGCAGATCGCCACGCTGATCAAAGCGATTCAAACCGAAACCAGTGAAGCGATCACGGACATGGAAGAGTCGACTCGTGAAGTGGTCGAGGGATCGCAACTGGCAACCCAGGCCGGTGCGACCCTTTCGGAGATTGACCGCGTTTCCAGTCAACTGGCCGAGTTGATTTCGGAAGTTTCCGGTTCGGCAGAAGGCCAAGTCGGTGCTGCAAAGCAGATCGCCGGAACGATGGGACAGATTTCCGAAACCACTCGCACCTCGGCAGAGCAAAGCCAACTGGCCGCGAACAGTGTTGGTCGACTGACGGAATTGGCAACCCAGCTTCGCGACTCGGTTTCTCAGTTCCGCGTTGATAATGATCAATCCGTGTCCGCGCGTGACGAAGCGGAGATGGCCTTGGCCGAAGACATGGCTGCCGCCGCAGCTTTGGTCGCCGACGCAGCTGATGACGCGCCACAGTTCCCGAAGGTCGACGTCGACACGGCGATCACCACGCCCTCGGCGTAAGCCGTCGTCAAACGCATCAATGAGCGAGGACCGCGGTTGGACGGCCGCCCCAGGATCACAACGGTAGCTGATCAACAGTCAGCGATAGTTGTGGGCCAACCCCCAGCCGACCGACCGAAGCTTTCCCTCGCGACCTCCGCACACCCTACAG
>JBCCUO010000343.1:0-5097 GCA_039196805.1 Planctomycetota bacterium
ACAGGGGACACGCAAAAAGCCTACGACTGACACGGTGCAAGACCCGGATCGGTGGAACACGCGACGTCAAGACGTTTGAACTGACTTGGGGTAGCATGACATCCAGGCACGAAATCGTACTGGGGAACAATAGCGAATCATGAAGCAACGCCCCGCAACGACCGAGGTTCCACCCGTGGTTTCCGCTCAGCGGGATGCACCGGGCGATGGGATCCCAGAGAAGCTACGCCGCGACATCATGGCGACGTTGATTTCAACGGGCCTCCACGTCGTTCTGTTGCTGGTCCTTGCCATGCTGGTTTTCCCCTCGCTGGCCGGGTCCCACAGTGTGCTACTGAGCGCCCTATCAGGTGACTCGGAGTCGGTTGATTTTGAAACGATTCCGTTGGCTCCAACAGAGTTACCTGCAAGCTCAGTCGAAGCCCCGAGTGAATCACTGGATACCGATCTCGGGCCACCCGTCAGCGTTGAGCTAAACCCAACCGACACTCCCGTCGTCGATGCGGAAGCGTTGACGGCCAAGTCGCATTCGCTGGCGTCGTTCGAGCTGCCCGGTGATCTTTCGAAGTCAGCACCGACGGGATCGATTGAAGAAGCCGTTGACTCGGTCACGGCTGAACTGGAGGGCAGGCTTCGTCGCGACGATTTGCTGGTCGTTTGGCTGCTGGATGCATCACACAGTTTGGTTGACGATCGTCAGCGGGTCGCCGACCGGCTGACACCCTTCTACAAGCGAATCGCGTCCCAGCGCAGTTCGGCCAGCCATCAACTCCGTAGCGCCGTCGTGTCGTTCGGATCGTCCATGCGAGAGCGAGTTCCACCGACGGAGTTTGGGGACCGAATCGTTTCCGCGGTCAAGCGACTTCCCATTGATCGTTCGGGTAATGAGAAGGTGTTCGACGCTGTGGCCCGATGCGTGATGCAGTACCGCAAGTCGTGGCGCGACCATGGGATGTCGATCGTCGTTTGGACAGATGAAACGGGCGACGATGGACGCTACTTAGAAGAAACGATCGAGATCTGCAAACGCCATTCGGTCTCGGTTTCGGTCGTCGGACCGTCATCGGTGTTGGGTGCGGAAACCGGATTTCACTCCTACGTCGAACCCAAATCAGGTTCGACCTACTTGCTGCCCGTTCAACGTGGACCGGACACGGCGATGCCCGAGCGGTTGGAGCTTGGCTACTGGTACCTCACTCGCGGCGTGGGCGGCAATTTTTGGGGTCGCCGTGGCTCGGGACTACCCGCATCGCTGGGAGGTCAAGACTTGCAGGGCATCCTGTCGGGATTCAGCCCCTACGCGTTGACTCGTTTGACTAGGCAAACGGGCGGCACGTACACGATCTTTGATGGCCCGCAGGATCGCAGCCCCTTCGACCCAAGAGTGATGCAGGCGTATGCACCCGAGTACGTCTCGCTGTCCGACTATCGTCGCGACAACGCATCATATCCCCTTCGTCAGGCAGTGCTGGACGCCGTCAAAGAGTTGGCCGGAAGGAACGTGGATGCACCGCCAATGATGCTATTCATTCAGCAAAACGGCCCGCGAGTGTTCGACTTTATGCGTTACTATTTTCCGCCTGTCGAGTTTCGGAACCGGCTCCAGTCGTCCAAGAATCGCATGATTCGCCAGGCAACCACGTATGGCCGAATCGTGGAAAACGCGCTTCGGCAGGTTAGCCATGGCGGTGATCCAGCCCAGGACCTGGAAGCCGAGTACGAACAGGAGCCATCGCTTCGCTGGCAAGCCTGGTACGACTTGACGCGTGGGCGATTGCTGGCGACCAGCGTCCGACTGCGTGAATATGAGCTCACGATGCAAGCAATCACCAAGCCAGGCGGTTTGGCAGCGACAACAAATCACGTCATCTTCGTCGCGTCGCCACAGAAACGATCATCCGGCATTTATGCTGATCGGGCTGAAGAGGCGGAACGACTGCTGCGACGCTGCGTCAGCCAACACGAGGGAACACCGTTTGAGGTGTTGGCGCAGCGCGAGTTGGATTACGCGCTCGGTGTCGGTGTCCGCGAAATGGCGTTGACCTACCAGCCGGGTGGCCCCGCTCCCAAGCAACCGAACCTGCCTCGGTTCTAATAGCCGTAGTGCGCTGCGGCGTGCAGCTTGGCTTGTTCGGCTTCGGTCAATCCCTTGATCAATAGCGGGCGAAACGAATGATCACGCGTGAGGTGTACCCAGTACGTCATGCCGTGAACTCCTGCTTGAGGCACATCGATTTGACTAAGCCAGTCGCGAAGCTCGTCCGCTTGGATCGACCGCAACCATTCGCTTGGCGGTCGACCATCTCTTGATCGCCGTTCCGCTGAGGGTTGGCCCATCGCCGGCCCGTCGGGTGCCGGTTGATCCAAGAACCGATCAGCGACAACGGCGACGCGAACACGATCGGGAACCAATTGGTCGTCCAAGTAGCCCTCGTCGCCTTCAAAGAACTCTCCCGTCTGGCGGTTCGTGGGCGTGGTGATGCCGCTGAGCTGCCAGCGTCCATCAATCAAAGTCTCCCGTTCGAACCAAGACCAAAGTTCGTTCTCTCCGCGACTCCAGCGATCGGTGCGGCCCGAAGCGGGTGACTCTGCCAAGACGGCCGAGTCGCCGGACACGGAATCGCCATGCGAAGCCACCAGCTCTTCGGCTGATCCAGCAAGTTGGGGAGCAGCCAACAAGTAGGCACCCACCCCGATGGTGAATCGACGGCGTGACAATGGAATCATGGGACTGGCCCGCGGTACTGGTCGCGATCGTTGCGGGACCTCCGACCGATCCCCCAATCAAATGTACCCCCTGGAAGCGGCCGGAATTTGATCGATCCGGCCCAGTCCTACCGAGGCCTCCCGGTATTGCCCAGCGCAGTCGGTGCAGTCATTGCAATTGGTCGATTGCCGTCGGCGTATTCGGTCGCAGCTTGCTGGTTCGCGCGGGAGTTGATCGGCTGCGTGCGGGCGAGGAGAATGTTGAAATACCGTTATCACTCCCCCTTTCCCGAGTAGCCCGTCCCATGGATCGTCGCCAATTCCTACGCGCAGGCACCGCTGCTGCCTCGGCTGCCGCCGCCGCAAGCCAGGTCCACGCCGCACCTCCAAGTCGCCCACGCCGCGTTGGGTTGATTGGTTGCGGCTGGTACGGGAAGTGCGATCTGCTGCAGCTGATGAATGTGGAACCGGTCGAGGTAGTGGCCCTCTGCGATGTCGATGCCAAGATGCTTGACGAGGCGGCCGGCTTGATCGAATCCCGACAAGCGTCAAAGAAGCGACCCAAGTCGCACGCCGACTACAGGGAACTGCTGGCGCAGAACGAGCTGGACATCGTTCTGGTTGATACCCCTGACCACTGGCACGCCTTGCCGATGATCGCGGCGGTCGAATCGGGTGCCGATGTGTACGTGCAGAAACCAACGGGTGTCGACGTCTTGGAAAGCAAAGCGATGGTCGACGCCGCCAGGCGGACCGGCCGAGTGGTCCAAGTCGGTACCCAGCGACGCAGCACGCCTCACCTGATCGAGGCCAAAGAAAAGGTCGTTGACGCCGGACTGCTGGGTGACATCGCTCATGCTGAGGTTTGCTGTTACTACCACATGCGCAATCGCAAGCAGGTCCCCGATTCGACTCCCCCCTCCCACTTCGACTACGAGGCGTGGACCGGACCGGCGCCGCTTCGCCCGTACAACGAACTGGTGCACCCGAGGTCCTGGCGTGCCTTCATGGAGTACGGAAACGGGATCGTTGGCGACATGTGCGTGCACATGCTTGATCTGGTTCGATGGCAGCTCGATTTGGGATGGCCAAAGCGAATCAGCAGCTCGGGCGGGATCATGGTGGACCCAGAGTCAACCGCCAACATCACGGATACTCAGACCGCCACTTTTGATTTCGACGATCTGGATGTCGTTTGGACTCACCGCAGTTGGGGCAATGCCCCCGACCCCGAATATCCCTGGGCAGCGATCATCTACGGCACCAAAGGCACGCTCAAGCTAAGCGTCAACAAGTACGACTTCATTCCTCGCGGACAGGGAAACAAGCTGCATGGCGACCAAGTCATTGAAACAGATCAGTTCCCCACTGATTTGACCGACAAGAAGGATTGGCGGTTGGAACTTCATGTGGCGTCCGCCATCCGCGGCCACATGAAGGACTTTCTGAATGCGGTTGACCAGCGTAGTCGCCCGATTGCCGACATCGAGCAAGGGCACATCAGCAGCGCGTCTTGCATCATGGCCAACGTCGCCATGGAACTGGGACGCACATTGACGTTCGACCCGGAAACACATACGGTCGTCGGAGACAGTCAGGCGACCGCGATGCTGAAGCGGGCCTACCGCAAGCCATACGTCCACCCGGCATCCTAGGGTGAACATCGTCGGCCGCAGTGCGACAGAGAGCGTCCGGCTTAGCAAATCGAGCGGACAGGAGAGCGCTGGCGGCTTTTGTTCCTCTTCCGTCGTGCTCGTGCTCCCGCTCAGTCGCTTCGACGGTGCTCGTAGTCGAGGGCCTCCGGTTGAGGCTCCTCTCAAGGCAGTTTCACGATTCGAGAGTCGATGTCGAGCACGAGCACCGCAGTGCTGAGCACGAGACTTGTGAAACATCAGATCTTCTAAGCCGGACGCTCTCGACAGGACGCGGGTTTTAGTTCATCAATACAGACGACTTAGCAATATCACCCTCCCTCCGGGCCTCTGGGAGGGTCGAAGGCGAGGAACGAGTCTTCGGGAACGGATCACGGCTGTCTCGGCATACAGCCAACGCAAGGCACCCTCCACGTGTGAACTCGCTTAGGCTCGTTTCGCGACCCTCCCGGCGGGAGGGTGAAGCAAAGCCGCACGACCTCCAAGCGGGAGGGCGAGATCTAAACACAACTCCCTAAAGCGTCAGCGAGGGGGGAGCAAGGGGAAGTACATGCCCACCGCTCGCGTTGCTGGCTGAGATGCCGCTGAACTTCTTCCCAATCTGAATCAACAAGCCGTGACGCCAAGTGGCTGATGAACCATGGGAATGCCGTCTCAATCCATTCTGACGCCCATCGTCAACAAGATGTTGGCGTAGCGTTGTTGGTCGGCGGTTTGGATCGTCAACACGTGGTCGTCG
>JBCCUO010000344.1:0-5086 GCA_039196805.1 Planctomycetota bacterium
GGGCTGGTCGTCGTTTCGACAGCCAGCTGAAGCCAGAAGACATTCGCATGAATCGCGACGAGCTGAAGAATCAGTTGCTGGAACTAAGCCGCAAAGTCGGCACGATGTCTGAAGAGACACTCGCGAGAGCGAACAAGAAGCTCGAGGATCTGTTTGCCGGAAGCGACGCAGGAACGACCGCTGCGCTTGCCAGTGGTAGCAATGGTGCCCTGAAACACCTGACCGACTGGTTGGAAGCGGAGCTAAATCACCCGACCAACGAAGACGATGTTTCGCGGATGAATCGCGATCAGATGGAGTTGGTGGTCAGCGGCGCCGTGGACGACCGCTTCCATCCCGAGATGCGACGGATGGAACGTCAAATTCTGCTCAACATTGTCGACGAGTCGTGGAAGAACCACTTGCTGACAATGGATCACTTACGCAGCAGTGTTGGCTTGAAGGGCTACGCCCAAATGGATCCCAAAGTCGAATACAAACGGGAAGGGATGCGGTTGTTCGACACGATGTGGGAATCGATCGGCGAACGTGTGACCGACTTGATCTTCCGAATGGAGTCGTTCAACGAAGACTTCATCCGCAGCACCTGGGTCGAGGGGGCCGCGACGAAAGAAACCGCGAGCCGGCCGACCGCAAGCGACGCCGCCGCCGATACCGCCTCTCAACGAGCAGCCGAGGCCAGCAGCCAAACGGCTGTCGCCGATGTGAAAGCGGAACCGATCCGCAAAGACGGCCCCAAAATCGGTCGCAACTCGCCCTGTCCTTGCGGCAGTGGCAAGAAGTACAAGTCTTGCTGCATGCGAAAATCGGCTTAAGGGTGTCGGCAGTGGGATAGGCACTCGGCCGTTCAGCAACGACATCTCACTTTTCCAAGGATGGAATCATGTTGGCCAATGCGATCTATCTGTTGGCATTGATGCTGGCATCGCCTTGGATTCTGTATCGGCGACTTCGGCATGGCCGCTATCGCCAAGGGATCAGCCAGAAGCTTTTTGGTCTTTCCTCAGCCGGTGCCAGACGCCTCACCGGTGGACGCAAAAACACGTTGTGGATTCATGCGGTTAGCGTCGGAGAAGTCGAGCTGTTGCCCGGGCTGGTAAAGCAACTGGACACCGATCCCGAGACCGCCGTTGTCATCAGTGTGTCGACCGATTCGGGTCACGCTTTGGCAACGGATCGTTTTGGAGCCGACCGAGTCTTCTTCTGCCCTCTCGACTTTACTTGGGCTGTCTCAAGGACGCTTCGGCATCTTGGCGTCAGAAAGCTCGCATTGGCCGAATTGGAGTTATGGCCCAACCTGATTCGCCTTGCTGGAAAACGGGGTGCCGATGTGGTCGTCTTCAACGGTCGCTTGAGTCAGCGCAGCTGCGAAGGTTACCAGCGGTTCGGTTGGCTGACCCGCGCGATCTTTCGAGGCTTGCAGACGATCGGCTGCCAGACGCAGGCCGATGCGGACCGATTCATCGCTTGCGGTGCATCTCCAGAGCATGTCTTGGTAACGGGATCATTGAAATTTGACAACGCGCCGCGGACTCGCGACTCGGTCGAGGTGCAACAGCGTCTCAACTGGGCGGGGATCGACGCGTGGAATCGCGTTTGGTGCTTTGGTAGCACTCAGGCCGGTGAAGAGGCGATGGCGTTGTCGATCTACGGACGGTTGTCAGCGAAGCATCCGGAACTTCGTTTGCTGCTGGCCCCGCGGCACCAAGAACGTTTCGATGAAGTTGCGGACTTGATTTCGCGACGCGGTTACCAAGCTGTCCGTCGATCACGAGACGAGTCACAATATGCTGATGAACTGGCGATCGATGAAGTTCTGCTGATCGACACCATTGGCGAACTCAGGCATTGGTGGGGCGTTTGCCAAATCGCGACCGTCGGGGGCAGCTTTGGAAATCGAGGCGGCCAGAACATGCTGGATCCAGCTGGCTACGGGGCGGCAGTGAGCTTTGGACCCAACACCACGAATTTCAAGGTGATTGCCGACGAGCTGATTAGCGCCGAGGCAGCGATTCGCGTGGCCAGTGAAGACGAATTGGAAGCGTTTGTTGAACGATGCTTGACCGACATCCCGGCCGCTGACGGGCTGGGGAAAGCGGCCCAACAGGTGATCGATCGGCACCGCGGGGCCACGGAGCGAACCGTGCTGATGATCCAAGGCAGGGAACGTCATGGAACCTCGTCAGGCAACGTTCAGCGACGCGTTGCGTAAGTCAGGAACGACTGAAGATCCATTGGTGTGACGGCTCGCAACCGGCTTTCCTAACCCTTTTCCGTTCGCCGGTTTCGCTCCCTTCACCGTTCCCGCTCGTGAAACTTGTCCAAGGCGATCAATCGCGAAAGACGACTTAGGTCACTTCGTCGTCGTACGTCCGGATGGCTCCCATGTACAACAGCTCATCGCCGCTTTGCCAAACACTGTGTCGCACTTGGACCCGGAACTCGTTACCGTCCTTTCGTTTGCCGTAATAGCGTTTGTAACCACGTCCGCTCCAACCTTCCGGATCGTCGGACAGCTCTCGCAAGATCTCGCGATACTCATCCATCGACCGTTCGGCAACCAACGCGGTGACGTGCAGGCCAACGAGTTCGTCACGAGAAAAACCAAGCATGCGAATCGCTTCGTCATTCGCCATCTGGACGATGCCGTTTCGATTGGCGACCAACACGGCGTCGGGCAAGCAGTTCATTAGGCCGGATAGCCGCTGCTCCAGCATTCGGTAGCGGGTGACGTCACGACCGACGATGTAGATCGTTCGTTCTTCGGGTACCGGAGTGGTGTTCAAAGAAATCCACCGGAAGCTGCCATCCTTGCATCGAATTTTGCGTTCAAAGCCAATGGTGGGCTCATTGCTTGCCAGCATGTGTGTCCGATTGGCGATCACGTCGGCTCGGTCATCCGGGTGCACCAGGTCCACGTCTCTGCGGCCAACCATCTCATCCGCCGTCCATCCGAAAAGGCGTTCACAAGCGGGATTCACTTGGCGTATGACACCGTCGGCATCCACGATCGCGAGTAAGTCTTGTGACAAGGCGAACAAACGTTCGCGTTCTTCGGCTGAGCGGTGTCGTTGAAGCTGCGATGCCACCCAGTCTTCAATCGCCCGCCCAAACTCCAAAGCCGATTGTTGGCGATCTTGCTTGGATTTGGAGAGTCCTTGCAAGCAGATCGCCTCCAATGCTTGTGGCACGCCAGGTACCAACTCGGATGGCGGCTTTGGGGGCGCAGAACGCACGTTGGCCAGCACTTGATCCAGGTCTCGCGCTTGGAAAGGCGCGTAACCAGTCAAGACCTCATAGGTCAGCGCCGCCAATCCATACACGTCCGTCCGTTCGTCGATCTCAGCCACGGCACCGACGACTTGTTCGGGAGACATGTAGCCGGGTGTCCCCAGCTGACTTCCTTCCATCGTGTGGGAACGCAGCTCGCTCTCCACCACCGTGGACGGCGATCGTGATGGATTGGTTGAACCGGCAAGATCTTGGACAACATCGTCCTCCGCCAGATGTTTGGCGATGCCCCAGTCAACAACACGAACCTCTCCGTACTGTCCGACAATCACGTTGTCGCCTTTGAGGTCGCGATGCAGGATCCGCTTGGAGTGAGCATAGGCAATCGTGTTGCAAACACTCACCACATGTTGCAGCAGCTTGAGTTGTTCGGCGATCGGATACGGATCGCTCCGGGATGATTCTCGATGCAGCTTTCTGGCCAATTCCCTCAGCGTCCGACCTTGGATGAACTGCATGGTGTAGAAGGCTTCCCCGTCGCCCTCGACGTAGTCGTAAAGAGGCACGACCCCAGGGTGCGAAAGTCGGGCCGTGATCATCGCTTCGCGTCGGAAACGTTTCCGATACGCCTCCCGACTGGCCCGCTCGGGGCGCAATTCCTTGACGGCAACCTCACGCCCCAGCTGAGTGTCTCGGGCCAACCAAACTTGGCCGGAACCACCGACGGAAACAATGTCCTTCAGACTAAATCGTTTCGTCTGTTCCGAACTTTCGCGATCATGGCCGGGCTCTTCGTCTGCGGCGATGGTGCCCGAGGGTTGCACGGTCGTGGATCGGTTGCGGCTACCCATGCGTTTCAACGCTTCGATTACAGGTACATCGTCTGTCTCGAGCTCATCGATTCGCTTCGCGCAACGGTCGCACGTCGCAAGGTGGTCCTCGATCTGCTTCGCTGTTTCGGCAGATACCTCATCGCGAAGCCATCCAAAGATCAATGCGTCCGTCAGATGCGAATCGACTTTCGACAAAGCGTTTTCCACCGAGAGCAACGGGAGAGATCAAACGTTAGTCTACACAAGTCGGTGCAGCCGACTTCACCCCTCGGACCCTTCGGGCAGGGAAGTAGAAGGTGCAGACAACGGCCAAGTGGCATCAGCGCGCCATGCGCGAGCGTGTCGGGTTCTTCCAAACGGCCACAATACGCGAAATCCTAGCGCCAAGCGGCTGATGGGATACGGCGTGCCTCGCCTTCAAACGTCCCGAGTGAGTACAAGAGATGATGGGCACTACACTCGAGCGATCGCCTCGTTGAGCTGATCAACAGCGACTTCGCTGTTTCCGGCATCGCGTGCCTCGCTCATGAGCTGTTGGATCGAACGCAACAACGCCTTCTCTGGTGACAGCTCGGTCTCAGAATCGCTTTCGCTGGATGACCGCTGATCCGCCTCACCACGGGCGGCGGCCAAGACCTGGTCGTACCCAACGACTTGGTTCCGGCCATGTCGTTTGGCATGATACAAGCACTGGTCGGCTTGTTCCTGCATCACCTCGAACGTGTCAGCCCGTCCCTCGGACCGCGAGTCGTCGGAGAATGTGGAGCAGCCAAGGCTGGCGGTTACGCTGAGTTTCTCGAACTCCAGTGACATGATGGCAACGCGGTAGTTCTCGGCAAGCGCTTTCGCGCCCTCCAGGTCCGTCGCGGGAAGTAGCAAGCAGAACTCCTCACCCCCAAAACGGCAGACCAGATCCGACGGCCGCGCGTGCTCCTGCAACGTTGACGCGACCGCCTTCAAGACTTCGTCGCCCATCGCGTGCCCGTACGTATCGTTGACCGACTTGAAGTGATCCACGTCAA
>JBCCUO010000345.1:0-5083 GCA_039196805.1 Planctomycetota bacterium
GCCGCTCGCATGAGTCCCACCTCCCAAGATCGAAAAGACACAATGTCTATAAGCTACCGATTGGTGACACGCGGATCAAATCACCTGGGCAAACCGGACAACTTCAAGGTAATCAAGACGCTCGGCGCGCCTGAATGATTCGCGGTCGACCGTGATCTTCTGACGTAGGTTTGTCGGACAAACTGTCTGACACTGCGCGCAGGAGCTCCGTTCATGGCCTCCCATTCGACACAACCGAAATCACCGGACACCCAACGGACGGTGCCGCCTCGCCGTCGGTCGATCTTCTGGTTCGCGGCGACGATTCTGCTGGGTGCCTTCCTGGTTTTTCAGGTTCAACCGGTGATCAGCAAGTGTGTTCTGCCATGGTTCGGCGGCACACCCGCGGTTTGGACCACCTGCATGCTCTTCTTTCAAGTGCTGCTGTTTGCCGGCTATCTTTATGCTCACGCATTGAAGACCTGGTGCCGCCCCTCGGTGCAGGGCGTCATTCACTTGACCCTGCTTTCGGCTGCTGCGTTTGCCTTGCCCATCCAACCGGGTGACGCCTGGAAACCGATTGGAAACGAAGTGCCGATTGTGCACCTGCTCGGCATGCTGTTCGTTCACGTCGGACTTCCCTACTTTGTTTTGGCCAGCACTGGGCCTCTGGTTCAAGCCTGGTTCAGCTACGAAGACCAGAGTGACCGGATCTATCGACTCTACGCGTTGTCCAACGTGGGGTCACTGGTCGCGTTGCTGAGTTATCCGTTCATCGTAGAACCGATGTTGCCCGTTGCTAAACAGTCGACGGTTTGGTCGCTACTGTTCTGCGGATTCGTGCTGGTCCAGGGAGTGCTAGCGATCGGGCTGCTTCGCAAACGGGCCGTCGAATCGGGGGAACGGAAGTCGGACGAGCTCACCTCTTTGGCTCGTCCGGGCCACACGCAGCTGGTTGCCTGGATCGGCTTGCCCGCGCTCGCGTCAACGCTGCTACTGGTGATCACCAACCACGTTTGCCAAGACATCGCGGTGATTCCGTTTCTTTGGATCCTGCCGCTGACGCTGTACTTGATCAGCTTCATCATCTGCTTTGACTCACCTCAGTGGTACAAGCCCAAGTGGATTGCCGCCGGAACCCTGCTGGCGATCACGGCGATTCAAACTCACACGCTGTTGCCCGGATCGATTCAGTTGGTCGTGGAGGCATCTTGCTACATGCTGCTGCTGTTGGGTGTGTGCCTGCTCTGCCACGGCGAAGTGGCACGGATCAAACCGCCTGCCCAGTTTCTCACCACGTTTTACGCCTGCCTTTCCGGTGGTGGTGCGATTGGCGGGATATTGGTGGCGATCGTCTGTCCGCTCGTGTTCACCAATCACGCCGAGTTACCTCTCACGCTGTCACTGTCGACTGCGTTGGCGTTCATCCTGTTCTTCGTGTGCCAAGGCTGGCGGCAGTCGACCTACGATTGGTCTGCGGCCGAACGACTTCGGTTCGGCGCAATCGCGGTGATGGTCTTGCCGTTTGTCGCCGTGGCCGTGGCACCGCGCAACGAAACGTTGGACTCGCAGCGAAACTTCTTTGGTGTGCTGAAAGTGACACGCGACGATCACGGTGTCCGTCTGGTCCATGGAAGTACCATTCATGGCATTCAGCGTCCGGGTGACTTCTCCGGTGAACCGACCAGCTATTACGGACGCGAGAGCGGTGTCGGACGCGTGATCGCGGCAAAGCAAACGTTGCAGCCGCGACTTCGCCTGGGAGTCATTGGCCTCGGATGCGGTGTTCTGGCAGCCTACGGCCGCGAGGCCGATCACTTTGACATGGTGGAAATCAATCCAGCCGTCGTGGAACTGGCCGATCGTCATTTCACCTTCCTGAGTGATTCACGTGCATCCATCCAGACGCACTTGGGCGATGGTCGCTTAGTGATGGAACGGATGACGGACGCGCGGTTCGATGTTTTGGTGCTGGATGCGTTTAGCAGCGATGCGATCCCAGCCCACCTTCTGACCACTGAAGCAATGTCGCTCTATAAAAGCCGACTGGCCGAGGATGGCGTGATTGCGATTCACGTTTCAAACAACCATCTAGATTTGGTCCCGCTGACGTGTCGCCTAGGAAGGGACGCCAAGCTCGATTGCCGAATCGTATCCAGTGTGGGTGACATCGACCAAGCAACGAAGCCGGCCAACTGGGTGGTGATCACCCAGCCGGGTAATCCGATCGTTGACTCGGCGGAACTCAAGGATGCCGAGGTTCCGAACGATGCGATGATGCGAAGTGCACCTCGCTGGACGGACCAGCATCACGACCTAGTCAGTGTTCTGAAGCTTTGGTAGCTCGTTGATCTGAAGCCCTGGCAGCGTATCAGGACCGGGCGAATGAAGCACGGTGAGTCGTCCCGAACTGACCTTCGTGCTTCCAGTCTGTCTGGTGTCGCGATGCCTTCAGCCGCACGAACGCCTCGTGTACCAGCTCCGTGGCCTGCAGTGTGTGGTGCCTTCGCTCGCCAGCCAGCTGATGCTGCGCGATTCGCTTGAGATCTCGATAGGCCTCTCGGGATAGGCGACTGAGCCGATCATGACCGGAGTTGGTAGTCAGATCGACTCGTTCTTCGGAAATCGGACGCAACATCCCGTGTCCAGATAGTGACTTGCGAGCGGCGGCGGGCCGTGAGGCCTCCAAATTTTACCCGCTGCATCTACCAGGATGAATGGAGGGGGCTCGATGGGTGGCAGAGAGGCAAAAAAGTCCCTGTGGTTGAATAAGAAACTGTTGCCTGGGCGACTTCGCAGCCGATAACTCCCCTGTTCTCGTCTTCTGCGCTGTTGAAGTCTCTTTCAAAGCTTACGGATTGCGACCTGGGACAAGGATCGCGGCGCCAAGACCGACACGAGAATGATCTTGAAAAACTTCTGTCCAAACTGGATAAGAGGCTCAAGGTTCGGTCAAACTTGCGCTGCCACCCCCCCATCCTTCGCTCTCTCCGCTCTCATTGAGACGCGGCCGGCACATGGATTGGGGACCAATCGTCCCACGCGGGAGCCAATCCACCATGCAGATTTTCGGTCCTTTCCGAGTTTCCACCGCCCAGAATGCCTCCACGCCTCAACGTGTCGCCGCCAAGCCAGCCGAGGCCGCACCACGCAGTTCGGCCCCCGTGGACCAGTTGGACCTTTCTTCGGCCGCTGAAGTCGGTTCCGTAAATCGGCTGGAATCGACGTCACCAGTCGCTGGCAACGGAGAAATCCGTTTGGATCGTGTCGCGGATCTCCGTCGTCAGATCGCCGAAGGCAGCTACGACACACCCGAGCGAATGGACGCCGCACTCGATCGGTTGCTGGACCAGATCGGATAGCGAACGCCCACCGTTCCATCTGAATCGATCCTGCGACCTCTGATTCCTTGGGCGACTCGCCAGAGTATTCGGGTACAATAAGCATTCGCCCGCAATCGAGGTCGTATGACCATCGCGCGGGCGATGCACAGCCCGTCCAACCACCACTTCCAGGGGTCAGAGTGTCCACCGCCGAAAAGTCCTTCGACCGCTTGGAAACTTCGCTATCGCCGCAAGAGCGATTCGAGGAGTACCTGCAAACCAAGGGCCAGCGGAAAACGGGCCAGAGGAGCTTCTTGGTCGATCGTGTCTTCAGTAGTCACGATCACTTCGACGCAGATGAGTTGATCGATCGACTGCCTAAACGGGGCGAGAAAAACTACGTCAGCTCAGCGACCGTCTATCGCACGCTGCGTGAATTCGTTGACGCCGGACTGCTGCGAAGCTTTCAGCTTGACGGTCGCACCGTCTACGAACATGACTACGGATATCCCCAACACGATCACCTGTACTGCACTCGCTGTCGTGAACTGTTCGAGTTTCAAAGCGACGAACTCCTGCAGATCCGAGATCAAGTGGCCAGAGATCACGGTTTTCGTGTCAAGTCGCACCGCATGATTATCCAGGGCGTTTGCCGTAGCTGCAGCGGCAGTCGGCGCACAAAGCGCAAGCAAGATCTGGTTTGACACGCCCCGAGCGTGACCTAGCTTTCCATGCAGCTTTATGTGTCGATCACTCATGCGAGAGCGTGTCATGGCTCAATGCCCCACCTGTGGCGCCGGTAGATCCAGCGTCATCAAAGCACTGATGATGTGCATCTTGATCTTGTTTGCCGGCGTCGGCCTGTTGACCACCGGCGTCTTCGGTTGCCTGGTCTTAATCAGTGCCGTCGGTACCAGCAGCAACGAACGATTCAATGAAGTCGCCGCGGAACTCAGTGCCCAGCAAACCGACTATTCGACCGACGTCGTGCTTCAGAACGAGCCTCCACCTGCATCGTAGCGGCGGCCGCAATCGTTGATCACGACGCCCGGAGCTGCTTGAGCACGGCGGCGAACACCAGTTCGTTCTCGTCGAATTCCCGGCTTTCAGCCTGAATCTGAATCATCCAGCGTTCATCCGCCAGGTCGATCAAGATGACGCGGGACTGGACCAACAGGTCCAGGTAGTAGAAGCGAAATTCAAAGCTCACTTCGTCTTCGTTCGCCTCCGGCAGAGTCACCGGCTCGCGTTCGACGTCTTCATAGTCTTCGGCAAACGTTGCAGCGATCGCTTCGACCAACTGCTGGTCAGAGTACTGGGACTCGTTCGCCTCGATCGAGAGGAATCCCCCGCCGGGCAGGTTCAACGTCGCCCCGCGCCCTTCATCCTCTTCCCGCTCAGCCAACGTCCAGTTGTCTGGGTACAAGAAACGAAGGCCAAAGTCATCAAAGGTGGCAGGCATGGTGAAGCATCCAGAACAAGATAGGCCGCGAGGCGATGGCTGGGTCACCGTCCCGGTTTTCTCGCATGATGACGCAACCGGCCGCGTTGATGAAGGTCATGAGATTGCAATTGGGAACCGCGATTTGCTACGACTGGCTTGTTGTTGTTCTCTCGGAACCGGATATGCTCGCGCCGCGACTCTTCCTTGCCCCAATTTTGCTTGCCGCGTTGGCGATCGGAGGCTGCCGGGCGATTCCTCGGTTTGGCGAGAGCAAGCAATCGATTGCGGCCCGACGCTTGTCCCGCCAGGGCCACAAGCACTTGGTCGAGGGCGATCA
>JBCCUO010000346.1:0-5079 GCA_039196805.1 Planctomycetota bacterium
CAGGATTTACATGTCCAGATATAACATCTGTCATGACAAATCAATTCGAAAGCGAATGGAACAATTGGGAGAAGCGTCCCAGCATCATTGCCGGATCTTGGAATGGCTAAATCGTCGTATCGAGTGTCGACGAGTCGTACCACCACCGAGGTGCGCCACCGCCTGGCGGAATCACCCAACTGTCTGTTCTTGCTGATTTTGCGAAACCTTCTTGAAAACCGCC
Source organism: Planctomycetota bacterium (assembly GCA_039196805.1). Taxonomy (GTDB): domain Bacteria; phylum Planctomycetota; class Planctomycetia; order Pirellulales; family Pirellulaceae; genus JBCCUO01. The sequence goes on from JBCCUO010000346.1 coordinate 224, forward strand.
ATGGTCGAACGACACACTCATCAAATCATGTCGACGTTCAAGCGGCAGGTCCCGGATCTTCGATCCACCTGATTTCGCGAATGAAGCGGGTAAGTATGGCGGCACTCCGTTTGCTTGCAAGCCCAAAACAGGTCCCCAGCTGGACTTGAGTGACGGCCAGAGGGGAGGTTGTCACTGCTCCCGCCAGCCCGCCTTGGGCCAACGAAAAGGTACTTCGGCTTGACGAGATCGGGTACTGGCACCTATTTTGCTCAGCGAAGGTGGCCTCTCTGATTGGGCTACCCGGGCCATGCCGTTTTACCCCCCGCATCCATCACCTGGGCGTCTGACGATTCCCGAGGGTTGATCGTCGGTGATCGGTTCGGTCAGATGGACAAATGCATCCAAGACGGGGATGTTTGCGGAATCGGCCGGCGTAGCTTCAATTGGCAGAGCATCGCATTCGTAATGCGAGGGTTGTGGGTTCGAATCCCACCGCTGGCTCTTTTTAAGCTCTGGTTCCATCCAACTCGTCCTCCCTCCCCACACCCGACCCAACACGGGCAGGAGACCTTTGTCGATGAATGAAATCGAAGTCGACGTCTTAGATCTGCGCGAAATGGTACTCGCCAATAATTCGTTCGGACCGAACGATGTTTCCGCGATCCGCGCTGCCATTTTGGAAAACTACGGCCATTTCGGCGAACTACGGGATGCCGTGGGCGAGATGGAAAATGACGACGCCATGAGCCCTGCCGGACGCACCAAAATGGGCGTCTGCATGTTCCTGTTGGGAAGGTTCAAGGATGCGTTGGAAGTGCTCGGCAGTGCTGACGGCAGCGCCATGGCCCTCTTCTACCATGCCCGCTGCCTCTTCGAGGTCGGGCAGTATGAAGAGGCGATCGAAGCCTACGAAAAAGCTCGCAAGGCGGGCTACAACGACGACGAGACCAAGATCTTCATCGCCGAGGCCCATCGCTACGCCGGACGAATCGAGCAAGCGATGACGTTGCTGGACGATATCTTCGGACCTGCCGAGCAAACCGCTGACTATATGTACCAGCGAGCTGCCACCGCGTCGGCGATCGGCGGACGTCTGGAGGAAGCGATCACGCTTTATCAACGAGCGATCTCGGTCGACGAAAACCACGCCGGCGCGCTTTTCGGGCTGGCCCTTGAAAACGATCGTGTTGGTAACGATGAAGAAGCGCTCAGCCTTTATGAGCGGGCCGCCAAGGCGTTTCCAACCGGCGTCGGAGCCCTGATCAACCTGGGATTGATCTACGAGGACAACAACCAGTTCGACAAGGCACAAGCTTGCTACAAGCGCGTCCTGGATCATCATCCTGATGACCCCAAGACCCAGCTTTACATGAAGGATGCGTCGGCCAACGGCAACATGCTGTACGACGAAGAGGCTCAGCGTCGCAATGATCGCTTGGCCCAAACGTTGAACATGCCCGTGGCCAACTTTGAACTCAGTGTTCGTAGTCGCAATTGCCTGCAGAAGATGGGCATCCAAACGATCGGCGACCTGACTCGCACCAGCGAAGCCGAGTTGCTTAGCAGCAAGAACTTTGGCGAAACCAGTTTGTTCGAGATTCGCGAGATGCTGACCGCCAAGGGCTTGTCCTTGGGCCAGTTCGCTCATGAAAAGAAGAGCAGTGATCCGCCGATCGACACCAGCCACATGTCGCCCGACGAACAGGCGTTGCTGGACCGCCCGATCAGCGATTTGAACCTGTCGGTTCGGGCACGCAAGTGCATGGCTCGCCTGCAGCTCAATTCAATCGGTGAACTGATTCGTAAGACCGGCGACGACATGCTGGAGTGCAAGAACTTCGGCGTCACCAGCCTGAACGAAGTCCGCGAAAAACTCACCGATCTTGGCCTCAAGTTGCGTGGGGACTGAGCCAGCCGGCACGGCGGACTGACCACGTCGCCCACTTGGCCCAACGCGGATGAGCCTATTTTCATTTGATTTGCTGCACCGCGACGAGCACACGCTGGCTCGTCGCGGTGTTTTTTTGACCCCTCACGGCAGTGTGCAAACACCGGCCTTCATGCCGGTGGGCACCCAGGGAACGGTCAAAGGACTGGTCATCGATCAGGTTCGGCAAACCGGCGCCGAGATGATTTTGGGCAACACGTATCACCTTGCCTTGAGACCCGGTCACGAAGTGGTTCGCAAGCTGGGCGGACTGCATGCGATGAGTGGTTGGGAAGGGCCGATTCTGACGGACAGCGGCGGCTTCCAAGTCTTCAGCCTGGGTGACATCAATCAGGTTACCTAGCATGCCGCAACCTTTCGCAGCCACATCGATGGTCGATTGGTGGAACTGACTCCGGAATACTCGATCGAGATCCAAGAGGCGCTTGGCAGCGACGTGGCGATGGTGCTGGACCACGTGATCGGCCTGCCAGCACCAAAGGAAGCGGTCTCCGATGCAATGGCGCGTAGCATACGCTGGGCCTCACGTTGTTTGAACGCGGCCACCCGGGAGGATCAAGCACGCTTCGCGATCGTTCAGGGCGGTCTGGAAGTGGATCTGCGAGTCCAGTGCGCTCAAGAGATGGCCGCGATGGACTTCGAAGGCTTCGCGGTCGGTGGCCTCAGCGTGGGCGAACCGCCTCCCGAAATGTATCGCATCACCGAGCTGACCACGCCGCATCTTCCCGCCGACAAACCCCGCTATTTGATGGGCGTGGGTCGCCCCATCGACCTGCTGGAAAACATCGCCCGGGGCATCGATCTTTTCGACTGCGTGATGCCGACTCGCAACGGACGCAATGGGCTCGCATTCACCGACGAAGGCGCCCTAAAGATGCGCAACGCCGTGCACAAAGAGGACACGCGTCCGCTGGAATCGGGCTGCCCCTGCGTGGCATGCCGTCACAGCCGCGGCTACCTGCGACACCTATTCATCGCCGGCGAGATGCTCGGCCCGATCCTAGTCACGATCCACAACCTGACCTACTACCAGCGTGTTATGCAGGGTGCCCGCGAGGCGATTGAGGCGGGCAGTCTGTCTGCCTACATCGCGGAGAAGAAAGCAGGCTGGGGAGCTGAGCCCCAGTGAGGCTCAGGCTCAAACGCTTGTTACCCAAAGCGTTCCACCGATTAGCCGCTTGGCGACAGCCGCCGGTTGGCGGTGAGGGTCGCACCGCGTCTATCAGCCGCTTGGCGCCAGCCTGTCGGGTTCTGGGAATCCAATCGATACCCGCGCGCTCGCGCACTGCGGCTCATGAGGATTGCACAACGGCTATCAGCCGCTTGGCGCCAGTATGCCGGGGTCTGGGAATCCAGTCGATACTCGCGCACTACGGCTCATGAGGATTGCCTCAGCAACCTCCGTGGATTGGACGTCAACCAACGTTGCACCTCCGTCTCCGGCAGACCGATTTCTCCCACCAAGAACTCCCACGCTTTTTTTAGCGTGCATGCCGAACCGGCGAAATGCGATCGATCGTGACTCCAGGCTGCACCTTGGTCGTCCACATGAACGATTTGATCGCCCAATGAATAGTCGCCGGGCGGCATTCCCGCCGCGCTGATGGCGTCCGAGACGATGATCACGTTCGCCGATGGAATCAGTGACAAATAGTTTCGCAATGCGAATCCGGGAACGTGGTGGCCGTCGGCGATCAACGAAACCGACAGCCGATCCGATCGGCTCAGCACCCGCTGAATGATGTTGTCGTGTCGGTCCAGTCGAGACGGACAACCGTTTCCCAAGTGAGTGAACAATTTGAGTCCCCGATCCAAACCGGCATCCAATTGGTCCAGTGTCGCATCGCTATGTCCCGCCGCCACCACGACGCCGCGATTGGCCAACCAGCCAGTGACGCTGCCACCGGCGTCTTGCTCTGGAGCCAACGTCAAGAGCTTAAGCTGGCCCTCCGATGCATCCAGCAGTTCAGATGCCTGATCGATCGAGGCGGGACACATGCACTGGGCCGGGTGCGCACCCGCGTATCCGGGCGACGGGTTCAAAAAGGGCCCTTCAATGTGCACTCCGATCAAGACGTCGGACACGGCGCACCACCTTGCCGCACGACGAACCCGAGCAATCATCTGGGGCCAAGGTGCGGTGATCACGGTTGCTAGCGCCTGAGACGTGCCGTCAGCCAATAACGCTTGCTCGGCGGCTGCGGCCTGGGTCGGGGTCCAGTCGTCGCGATTGAAGTCCAAACCGAAGGCGCCGTTCACCTGCAGATCACACCAACCAGGATCCTCCGGTGCCATTGGTTGTGTCATGCCGTGCCCACCGTTTCGCCTGGCGTTGAAAGTTGCGACGCGGCCGCATCATCCAAGGCCAACGTGACGTCCCCGTGCTGCTGCAGAATGCTGGCCGGTACGTCCGGCGTCACCGGACCTTCTACGGTCTGCATCACCGCCTGGCTCTTTCGCTGGTCCGGGACACTGCAGAAGATCGTCTTGCTCTTCAGAATCTGCTGAACCGACATGCTGATCGCCTCAGTGGGCACATCCTCCAGTCGATCGAACCATCCTTCCCCCACCTGCTGTTGACGACACGCCTCATCTAGTTGGACACGCAGGTAGGCTTCCTTCGTTTCAAAGTCAGCGGGCGGATCATTGAATGCCAGGTGCCCGTTTTCACCAATTCCCACCAACGCGACGTCTATTGGGTGTTGGGCAAGCCGACCGCTTACGTCCGCGATCACCTCATCGGTCGGCTGATCTCCGCGAAGGAAATGGAAGTCGCTCAGGGGCACCTGATCGACAAAACGTTCCTGAAGATACCGGCAGAAGGACGCCGGATGATCACTCCGCAGGCCGACGTATTCGTCCAAGTGAAACCCCGTCACCCGGTCCCAGGGGATTTCTTGGCGTACCAAGTTGGCCAGGACCTCAA
>JBCCUO010000347.1:0-5070 GCA_039196805.1 Planctomycetota bacterium
ACAGAAGCTGCCTTGGATGCCAACAGCCGGCTGGCTCGCCTACCCGATGCAACACGAACGCAGCTTGCCAGTGCAAGCGGTGAAGAGGTTCCCCCCAAGGTCGCGTACCAGTGCTTGGATCGTCCCAGCCCTGATCAAGAGACTCCGATCACCGGCGATACGATGCCGGATGCGATCGGCTTGATTCTCCTCTATGGCAATCAAACGGATCAGCCGGCTCACGTTCGCGTCAACGAAGTCCTTGGGCAGAACCAGGATTCGGTGCGGGCGACGCTAAAAGACTCATTGCCAGGGATCGAGTTGGAAACCATCGAATCATTTCCGACGTCGGCACTTTCAGGTGTTTTGGTTCCTCCAACGTTTCTTGATCCGACTCGGACTGTCGAAGGGTCGATCAACCCGATTGCGATCTCCGAATCACGTCTTCCCGAGCGTGCTCTTTCATTGCAGCTTCCTCTTCTGGGTGGTAAATCTCTTCGCGAAGTTGCTGACGACGATTCTCTTCTCATGGAGCGGACGGCGATCGTCCGAGCCTTTGAAAGCATCGGAGATGTATCGCGGAACTCTGATACCGCGTCCAATGCGTTGGCAACGGGTGCCGGCATCGAGCCGTTGCCGTTGCTGACCATCACCGAGGATGAAACGGAAGAGGTCGCCAACTTCGATCTCAACCGGGTGCTGCCCGATGGACTCGACACCGACTCGATGTCGTTTGTGCTGACGCGATCATTGCAGGTTGGCGCCGACAGAGCCGTCAACCGGTTTGCCAACGCCATCTTGAGCCAGCCCAAAGAAGAGCAGACACCCGAAATTCGGTTGATGGCCTACAACGGCCTCCTAGCACAGGCAGCAACGCCCGACAAAGTGCGTCCGCTGATGGACAAGGCACTAGAAGCCGCGACCGATGCCGGTACCGACGTGACGGGATTGCTGCTCCGATACATCGACATGATGCTAATGATGCGTGACGGAGAGGGAGTTCAGTCACTCGTTTCCGAGTTTTATAATCGCTATGGCACCGATCCTCAGCGCATGGGGGCGCTTCAGAATTACCTGATGAGTCGAGGGCTGATACGACCCGATGAGGCCTCGTCACCCATGGTGGCTCCCTCCGCACCGACGTCGTCCGCCGGTGGCCTCTGGACGCCCGATGGTGGTTCCGCACCTGCACCCACGCCCGCCTCGTCGGCTCCCGAACCAGCCGATGGAGGTGGCAAGCTGTGGCTCCCGGGCATGGACTGATGCCGCGTGACCGACTTTACAGCTGAAGACCGTCGCTGGATGCAAATGGCGATCGATCTTTCCCGGCAAGGCGAGGGAAAGGTCGAGCCAAACCCGATGGTGGGTTGCGTTCTGGTCAGAGATGGTCAAGAAATCGGCCACGGGTTCCATCGCTCTTTCGGTGGACCGCACGCGGAGGTCGACGCTCTCGCCAGGTCCTCATCCGCTCGTGGTGCAACCGCCTATGTGACCCTGGAACCCTGCTGTCACTACGGAAAGACTCCACCCTGCAGCGATGCGTTAATCGCGGCAGGAGTCGGTCGCGTCGTTGTGGCTTGCCGCGACCCGCATCCGCAGGTTGACGGCGGTGGTATCGAATCACTCCGTCAAGCCGGAATCCATGTCCAAATCGGCTTGCTCGCAGAGGAAGCCGCGCAGGTACTGGCTCCATTCTTAAAACGCGTCAACACGGGTTTCCCCTGGGTAATTGCCAAATGGGCAATGTCGATCGATGGACGCATCGCGACGTCGTCTGGTCAGAGTCAATGGATCACGGGTGAGGCATCGCGCCGACAGGTGCATCGCCTGCGCAGTCGCTGTGATGGCATCGTCGTTGGAATGGGAACCGTCGAGGCAGACGATCCCCTGCTGACGGCGCGGGGCAGCGAATCGGATAGCGACGATCACTCCGCGGGAAACCGCACCTTGCACCGGATTGTCTACTGCCGTCACCGCGTGCCGTCGCTAGCGTCTCAACTCGTGCGTTCCGCCAGCCAACTGTCGGATCGGTCGCCCGTCGTTCTGGTCGTCCACCCATCGATTTCGGACCAGCAGCTGAAGCCCCTGAGCGAACACGGAGTGCGATCAATCCGATGTCAGTCGCACGATGAAAGCGAGATGGTGATCGAATCGTTACCAATCTTGGCGTCGGAGCTGGGATTGACCAACGTGATTGTCGAGGGCGGATCGACACTGCTGGGTCGTTTTTTTGACGCCAATCAGATCGATGAGTGCCACGTCTATGTGGGCGCTAAACTGATTGGCGGAACCGGTGCCCCTGGACCTGTGGGCGATCCAGGCAGTTCGAAACTGGCGGATTGCCCCCTCTGGGAGCTGCAAAAAATTGACCAATACGACTCCGATTTGCGCGTTATCTATCGATTAAGGGCCAGCAAAGGTCTCTCGAAAGGCCAACTTGAGATTTAGCCTTTAATAATCGGTGGTTTTTTTACGATACTTCTGATGTGACACATCGCTTGGTCTTCTGGACCGGTGCGTTGTTGGCGAACCGACGGGCCTATGGAATGAGGCATCGAAGTCGAGTCGATGCCGATCATGGGTCACCCATTCCTTCGGACTGGAGGGTCTGAGATGAGGTGGCGATACTTGGCCGTGGCATGCGGTCTACTGGTTGCAATGCAGGCGTCCTTTGCAGAGGGGCCGCCTGATACCGGAGGTGCCACTTCGGGGTCATCGCCCTCAGAAATCGCCGGCTATTTCACGACAGCCGGCGTCGTCCGTTTCCAGCTGACCGGCGGACGACTAAGACTGGACCCCATCCGCCACCGCAAGGGTTCCCAGCAGGTCAGCCAAAACGACGTTGAAGAAAGCATCAGCGTCACTTCTGAACGTGGCATCCCTTCTCTGCAGTACGCTTACCGCAGCCCCCACCGCTACCTGACACTCAGTGTCGAGCATTCTGAAGCGGTTCGGATCGAATCCTGGACACCAGGCCTCAACCGCCGCAGCGTTCTGGATCAACCCAAGTCTGGCCCAATCACCTGGACGCTCACCGGTGCACCCGGCAGCGATCCGGACGCTGCACCGGAGGTCTATCAGGGCAACACCCTACTGCACCTCCGTGCCGCTAACACTGCTGCATTCGGTCGAGACTTTGACCCATTGATTGGTCGATTGCTACGTGGCCGCACCATCGGAAATGTCGTTGAGGAGACCAATGGCAAGCTGATGGAGATGATGGCGGTCGGCGATCTGATCGATCCGGAACAGTTCCAGGATGCCGTCGACGGACTCTCCGCACCCCGCCGAGTCACGCGTGCAACGTCGTTTCAAAAGCTCGCCAGTTGGGGCACGTGCGCGATCCCGCTGATCCGTGAATTGCCCGACGATCGCTTGGACAGCGAGCAGACACTGCAGATCGAGCAGTTGCTCAAGCGAACCAGAAGATGCACAGACGATACGGGTGCCTCATTGGCCGCTTTGTTGCTGCACGACCGAACGTACTGGAAACTCGTGTTGCCAAACGCTACCGCTCACCAGCGCGAGCTGGTACGCACCAGACTCAATCAGCGACAAAACGGGGGACACCCCATAACACCGGAGTCCGAGCATCAACTCGCATCAGTAGTAACGGAGTAGCTTTCAGCGATCAGCGGCTAGCGGTCAGCGAGAAGAGGAAACTGTTGGCGGTTGGCTTGACAGGGCCGAAGGTCCGGGTGTTTGCCTAGCCCAGCCCCGCAGGGCTGGGTGAGTTCGCATCCACAAGACATCGGGGCCAACGGCCCGTCCGTTTGCGTACTTCACCGCGTCCGCCTTGGAGGGCAAACAACCGGCCATCAGACGACCAGCTCGTCCGTCTCAAGAGTCACCAATCTTGTCCTTTCGCCCATTTCGCTGCTTTCGCGGTTGTCATGCTTGGTCAGCGGCGATCCGCGACCCGGGTCGGCTACCCGCTCATGCCACCGCTCCGCGGTTTGATAGGTGGTTGGCTGGCTCACTGGGACTTCGTCCCAACCTATCGAGAACCACCGCTTCGCGGTTGAGGAAGCTCACCAGCGGACAGCATTCAGCTTTCAGCAGTCTGCGGTCAGCAGTCAGCCAGCAGCAGTCACGCCGTGGCGTCCGGTTCCCCAGCAACCACCGCCCCGACGGGATTCTCCCGTCGGACGGGAAGGTTGTCAGCTAGCAACAGACTCCTCAACCACCACCCGGCCTCCCCTTGCCGGCTTGCCCGGCAGGAAGCCAAGGCTGCACGCTGCCATCCCGACCCGCGGCCATCACTCCGCAACGCTCCTGTCCTCCAAAACCCGGCGTGGGACCGCAACCCGGCGATAGCCAAACTCGCGAAACAGAAAGAACAGGTTCAACAGAAAGACCAGGCTCCCCACCAGGAAGATCAAAGACGCAATGCCAACGTCAAACGGTGCGTCAAAAGCCTCCACCGTTGTCCAGGCCCAATTCACTGCCTCGGTCACGTTGTAGTAGTCTGCTGGCCGCCCCGTGGTCGCCACCTTCACGGCACTGGGGGCCAATGCCAACACCGCGAGCACCAGCACAGCGATCGCCAAAGGCAACGGGAACGAACGTCCGACCCGTCGCGAGATCGGGATCGTTAGTAACCGCGTTAGCCCCAAGTAGCCCATCAAGTACCCCGACATGATGGTCGCCATCACTAAGGGTTGCGTATCGTTGGACGACCGTTCGGTACAGACGGTGTACGCGAATGCCATACCGAACATCCCGACGTTCCCACTGGCCACGCAAAACAAGAATCCGGTTCCCGACCCGGGATTGAACCACGTCATGAACACGCGTCCAAAATAGGTTGCCGGTAGCGTTCGCTGCACCCGAGGACTTAGCTCAGACGACTCCGCCAGCATCAACGTTCCCATCAGCAGCCAGTACGCCGCCATCACAAAGATTGCCATGTTGGCAACGTTTTCTTCATCAACGTACAAGGCCAAGCTCAGCAGACAGGCGATCCAGACCAATTGCTGAATGAACATGCACCAGCGAAGCCCGGTCGATCGATTCTCACTCACAGGAGCAATCCGCGCAGCCGCCGCTTTGATAAACAGCACGATGCAGGTCAGGCCCACGGCCACAAAC
>JBCCUO010000348.1:0-5067 GCA_039196805.1 Planctomycetota bacterium
CCCAGCTAGGTCGAAGGTGAGGAGCGAGTTGTTGACGGTTCGGTTCGGATCTGACTACGGCAAGATGACGCGTTGTCCGGTCTTGGCACTTTCGTAGATGCCTCGAATCACTTCGACGCTGCGACGACCCTCATGGCCGTCCAATTGAGACGGTCGGTTTTCGTTGACGGCTTGCACAAACTCCTCGAACAGGGCGGTGTGTCCATGATGGCCGATGGCGGCGGGGTCGGATGCTCCGCCCCCCGTTTCGGTCTTGCCGATCATCGACTGACGGATCCGCTGGTCGTCCTCGGTTTCGTCGGCAAAGTCCCACTGTTTGATGTCTTCTTCCTCCAGGATGGCGCTCCCTTGACTGCCTGCGATCTCGATCCGTTTCAAGGCTCCTGGATAGGCCGTTGTGGTCGCCTCGATAACTCCCAACGCTCCGGATTTGAACCGCAGGTTGGCGACGGCAACGTCTTCCACTTCGATTCGTTCGTGCGTCATCGTGGCCGTCATCGCACTGATTTCGGCGACATCGCCCATCAACCACAACAGCAGGTCAACGGAGTGGATCGCCTGGTTCATCAGTGCGCCTCCGCCGTCCAATTCCCAGGTACCACGCCAGGCGCCGCTGTCGTAGTACTCCTGGCTGCGATACCACTTCACGTAGGCGTCGCCCATCGTGATCTTGCCGAATCGGCCCTCCTGCACCGCCTTTTTCATCAGGCGACTTGATTCATGAAACCGGCTCTGAAAGGTCACCGCCAGCCGGACGCCTGCGGCATCACACGCTTGAATGATTTTGTCGCACCGCTCGGTCGTGATCTCCAGTGGTTTTTCGACGACCACATGCTTGCCGGCTTGGGCGGCCGCCAGGGCAGGTTCCAGATGGGCGCCGCTAGGAGTGCAAACCGAGATGGCATCGATCTCGGGATCGGCCAGCATCTGTTCCAGTGAATCAAATGAGCGGCAGCTGTGCTTCTGGGCGAACTCTTTGGTCGCCTCGGGGCGACGGCTGGCGCAACCGACCAGGTGGGCGCCGCCAGCGTCAGCGACGGCGCGGGCATGAAAATTGGCAATCACGCCAACACCAACGATTCCAATTCCTAGGCTCATCGCTCGGTCGTGTTTGGGGGCTTGAATCAGGAACGACAAATTCGATTCGACAGAACGTATCTCAGCAGGCGGGTGAACGAAAGTCGCCGCCCGGCTGCGTGCCCGTCGAGCACCGCCATGTCGGCGGATCCTCTAGAGCGAACGCAAGTAGCTGGCCGCGTCGGCCAACTCGGCGATGGACGTTTCGATCGACATTCCGGATCGACCCACGGTGTAGTAGCCTCGGTACGGTACGTCTTCTAGGCTGCCGATCAATTGCGGAAAGTCGGCGGTTCCCTGTCCCAGCGGAACGGTCAGTCCCCGTCCAGCAGCCAGGTCCAGCACGCCGTCGCAGGCGCAAACGACTTCAACGCGTCGCTTCAGGGCCTCGGTAGCATCGACGACGCTATGCCGATTGACAATCAAGTTGCCTGGATTCAGCGCCACAGCCACGTGGCCGTCTTCGCCAAAGTCCAAGAACGCGGCCAGGTCACTGCCCGATTCCGTGCCCGTTTCGGCGGCCAAGAACGCACCTTCACGAGCACCATGGCGACCCAGATCGCTCACCACGCTACGAAAAGCCTGACCCTTTTCGCTGTAATCTGATTTGCCGTCTTCACCGTCCTGTTTTGGCGGCACGGGACCAATCTGATTGATCACCACGCTGGCACCGACTTGGTAGGCAAGTCGCATCGCATCTTTGGTGGCATCGACACGTTGTTGAAGATCCTGCGGATTGTCGTACCCGCGCCGGGTTTGGAAGCGCACGGCCGCGACCCTCAAATTCAAATCATCCAGCATCTTCCGCAACTGTCTCAGCCCAGTGGCCGACATTTCTTTAGGGCGAATCATCGTGCGCGCGCACAGTTCAATGCCGTCGACGCCTAACCGGGCCGCGGCCATCAACGCACGTTGAAGCGTCTTTCCGTCGCGACGTCCCTGCATCAGGGCATCAATCCGGGCCGCGAGTCTGATTTCCGCCAAAGTCGATATCCCTTTCGATCCGCAATGAGTTTCACGCACGATGCCCGTCCGCGACCGACCGCTGGAAGCACGCTTGCGATGTCGCACCGGTCGTGGAGAAGTCGCATGATAGGCCTTCAACTGTTTCGCGAGAACAACGGGTTCTTGGCCGCCCTGATGATGGGATGTTTCGCCGCGGTGGCCTCCGGACAACTGGCCGGCAACACGCCGCCGCCCCAGACCAGCGAAGTGGCAACGGCCGGAACTCGGACGATCGTTGATAGTCGAAAGGACGTCCCGGGAGGTGGAGCCGAAAAGCGACTCGGCCCGCTGAACCTGGAGAACTATCATTGGGACTTTGGTCGGCCAAACGATCTGGATTCGGATGACCAACCAGACGGATGGCACCGCAAACGCGGCCGCGGCTATCCAAACTACATCCGCGTCCAGATCACTCCACACCAGCCCCAGTGGCAGCGGAGACTGAGGCAGCTGGACACGGCCGTCATTCTGCGTTGGCCGGGCATTCGCAAGAATGCGCCTTTGCTTCCGGAGCTACCGCCATCGATTGCCGATGCGCTAGTCGATCGTTATCTGCGTGTCGAGATGGATGGCGGCAAGGTGATGCTCACCTCGTCTCCCATCCCTGCCAGTTCCATGTTTCAGTACCGATTCAGTTGTCGCGTCAAGACCGAACAACTGATCCATGATCGCGTCAGCGCTGAGGTGGTCTTCACCGATGACCAGCACGTCGTGCTGAAGACCCAGTCGACACCGGTGGTGACCGGAAACCGAGATTGGCAGACGCTTGTCATCGAGAAGCTGAAACCGCCTGCCGATGCGACGCTCGCGCGCGTGAGGCTCCATGTGCAAGGCGGCAACGACGGCCAGGAAGATCTTCGCGCCGTGGTTGGCTTTGACAACATCGCCATCAATCAGTTTCCGCAGTTACAGATCTCGACCGACCGCAGGTTGGGTATCTATCGCGTCGGTGACACGGTGACCGCCCGCGCGAAGGTGATGGGTCTACCAGTAGATGAATCCGAGGTGGTTTTTCGGCTGCTGGATCGCACGGGGACCGAAGTGAATCAAGCAGTTCGCGGCGTCGCGTTGCCGCGGCGGCGGCGAAGTGATGATGGTCTTTCGGTCACCCCACCGGAGTCGCTCGATGCCGAAGTCAAATGGGACCTAGCGGATCTTTCGCCAGGCTACTACCGCGTCACTGCGGCGCTTCGGCAACAAGGATGGGCGAAACTGCAAATGACCAGTCTGGCGACTGAAACAACGGTGGCCGTTATTGACACTCTGGTTGATTCGCCGCCCCACGGTGCATTCGGCTGGACTTTACCCCAGCGAATGTACGCCTCCAATGATGCCAAACCGCTCGACTCACGAAAGATTGCGCCTTGGTTGGCGGACTTGGGCGTCGCGTGGGTAAAGTACCCGTGCTGGTTTGCTCCCCAGGACACCGAGTCCGCGGAGGCAGCGACGGTCTTGTTCAGTCGACTCCAAGATCGCGGGATTCAGACGATCGGAGTGCTGGATCGTCCTCCCAGTCAACGAATCGACCGCTATCAGTTGCGGAGTCGAAACGAAGTGGTGGCGGCGGCTCTGTTTCGCAACCAACAGGTGTGGCGTCCAGAGCTGGAACCGATCATGACGCGGATGACGCTCAAAGTTCGCGTTTGGCAATTGGGCGCGGATCGTGATCACAGCTTTTTGGGACGGTCCCGTTTGAGTGAACTGATTCAATCGATTAGCGAGGGATTGCAAGGTTACGGACAACCCATCGACGTCGCACTTTCGTGGCCTTGGGTGGAAAGGCAGTTGCAGCCGAAGGATGCATCTTGGCAGGCAACGTGCCGAAGCGCGTCACCAAACTTGACGGCACAAGAGCTGGACGAGTTTCTGCGCACCGACGGCGATGGCAAGTCAAACAGTGGTCCCAGACGCTGGATTCTGCTGTCTCCGATCGCCAAGTCTCGCTACACCGAGGAACAGCGGATTCAGGACTTGATGCTACGTATGGCCACGGTGCGGAACCATCGCGTCCAGGCTGCCTTTGTCTCCGAGCCGTCACATCCGGAGCATGGCCTGCTTCGGCCTGATGGCCGGCCCGCCGAGATGCTGCTTCCTTGGCGTACGACGTCGCGCTTGATCGGAGATTTGCAAAGCGTTGGTTCAATCGTCATGAGGGGTGGCTCACGCAACCTGGTGTTTGCCAACGGTGAGCGATCGGTGCTGATGGTTTGGTCCTCCGAGCCGAAGTCGGAAGAGATCTATCTGGGCGCGAATGCCGAGGTGATTGATGCATGGGGACGAAGAACACGGCCATCGATTGCAAGCAATGGTCGCCATCCCGTTCAGCGGATCGAAGTGGGACCGATCCCGAAGTTCATCGTGAATATCGATCCGATGCTGATCCGCTTTCGCATGGCGGTGGAACTGAACGAGAAACAGCTGGACAGTCTGCTGGGCCGGTCTCAATCGGTCTCGATCACCTTTGCGAATCCGGAGCGCAATAGCGCCGGTGGCACGATGAAACTGTTGGAGCCGGAAGGCTGGACTGTTGAGCGCGGTGTTAGGAACTTTGACCTCTATGGAAGCCGTTCCCTGACCGAACGGTTCGACGTGGTGCTGGGGAACCAGTCGACGGTCGGACAATACGAGTTGCCGATCGAGTTCGTCTTTGACACGCTACCCCCTCAGGCGATCACCGTCTATCGATCGCTGCGCGTTGGGCCCAGTGGACTGGACATTCGAGTCACGACTCGATTGGTGGGCGGCATGCTGCAGGCGGAAGTGTTGATGACCAGCCGCTCCGAAAGTCCCCAGTCTTACGACTGCATGATGCTGGCGCCGGGAAGCGGCCGGCTGTACAAACAGCATTTCATCACGTTGCTGCCGGGCGAGTCGGTCAAGCGAATCTTCTCTTGGGACCAGGGCGAGCCGCTTGTGGGCCGGCAGCTGTGGCTGAAGGCCGTGGAGCAAGACGGTCAGCGGGTGCTCAACTACACGGTCACCGCC
>JBCCUO010000349.1:0-5059 GCA_039196805.1 Planctomycetota bacterium
CCGACGCCATCTTGGAACTGAAGCTGTATCGCCTGGCCAAGTTGGAAATCAACTTGGTGATGGACGAATTGAAGAACAAGAAGAAACGTGTTCGCGAGATCAAGAAGCTGCTTGCCGACGATCGCGAGGACTATCAAGCATCGGGCCGATGGAAAATCATTCGCCAAGAAATCGAAGGTTTGGTCAGTGAGTTCGCCAGCGACAAGTCAGCCAAGCGTCGCACTAAGATTCTGACGACGGTCGAAGAGGTGGAGTACGACGAACAGGACTTCATCGTTGCCGAAGACTGCCACGTGCTGATCACCCGCGATGGCTGGGTCAAGCGGCAGAAGCAGATCAACGATCCGGGCAAGAGTCGTGTTCGACAAGGCGACTCGGTTCTTGCCTGCATCGGCGGGTCGACTCGCGCGACGCTCGGACTCTTTTCTTCGCTGGGCGTCTGTTACACGACGCGGCTGATTGATATTCCCGCTTCGACCGGTTTCGGGGAGCCGGTCCAAAAACTGTTCAAGATGAAGGATGGAGAGCGGATCGTTGCCGTCCTTTGCTTTGATGAACGAATGATCGGAGACGTCTCCGAAGACCCCAAAGGCAACTACTATCCAGAGACGCACGCGTTGGCGGTCAGCAGCAATGGCTTTGGACTGCGATTCGGGCTATCGGCATTCGTCGAGCCGTCGACCAAAGCGGGCAGACGGTTCGCTCGGGTGACCGGCGGCGCGGAAATCATCGACGTTCAATCTGTCCACGGCACGGAAACCCTGTTGGTGGTCTCCGCAAACTGTCGCGCGATGGTCTGCAGCGTCGACGAGATCAACTACCTCTCGGGCGCCGGAAAAGGGGTCACGCTGATCCGGTTGTCCAGCGATGATCGGATGCTCGGTTTTAAGGCGTCTTCTGGTGACCGGGATCTCATGACGGTCGTGACCAATCGAGGGGCAAAGAAAACGATCTCGACGGCCAAGTATCGTGTGACCACACGTGGCGGACGGGGAACCGAAATTCAGAAGAATGGCAAGATCGCCGAGATCATCTTGCCCCCACCGACTGCTCCCGAACTGCCTGAAACGACCGCATGAGCTCTAGGAACGCATGAGTACCGCGACAAAGGAATACAGCGCCAAAGACATCACCGCCCTGGAAGGCCTGGAGCCGGTTCGCAAACGCCCGGGGATGTACATCGGTGGCGTTGGCTCCGCCGGCCTGCACCATTTGATCTGGGAAGTGGTCGACAACTCCGTCGACGAGGCAATGAACGGTCACGCCAGCGAGATCACCGTGACGCTGCACAAAGATGGCCAGACCGTCACCGTCTCCGACAACGGACGCGGCATCCCTGTCGACAAGCATCCCAAGACGAAAAAGCCGGCACTGGAAATGGTGCTGACGGTCTTGCACGCCGGCGGCAAATTCGATGGCGGCAACTACAAGACATCAGGTGGACTGCACGGCGTGGGAGCCTCCGTTGTCAACGCGCTTTCGAAAGAGCTGACCGCGGTGGTGCGCCGCGGTGGGGTGCAGTATCGGATGAGCTTTTCCAAGGGCCAGGCCCAGTCCAAGCTGCAGAAGCTGAAAGGGGCCGTTCGGGGAACCGGCACAACGATCACGTTCACTCCCGACCCGACGATCTTTCCCAAGACGAATTTCAATGGCGAAACGATCAAGCTGCGGCTGGAGACCGCCAGCTTCCTGCATCGCGGACTGAAGGTCACGTACGTTGACGAGGCGGCCAAGACCAAGGAAACGTTCCTGCACGAAGATGGGATTGTCGACTACTTGGGCAAGGTCATCAAAGAGCGACAAACCAAGGCGATTCACGAAGCACCGTTTACGTTTCGCAAAGACGACGAAGACCGACTCGAACTGACGCTGCAGTGGACGGAGTCGACCGACGAGCATGTTCGCAGCTACGTCAACGGCATCCCGACGGGCAATGGCGGCACTCACGAAAACGGTTTTCGTGCCGGCATCAACAAGGCCGTCAGAAACTACATCGACACTCACAGTCTTACGCCCCGTGGCGTCAAGATTGGGCCTGAAGATATCCGCGAAGGGATGGTTGCCATCGTTTCCGTGTTCATTGCCGAACCGCAGTTCCAAGGGCAGACCAAGGACCGGTTGAACAACCCAGAAGTTCAATCCGTTGTCGAAGGCGCCGTGCGACCGGCCATGGAGCAGTGGATGAACAACAATCGCTCGGTGGCCGATTCGGTCATTGCACGCATCATCGCCGCAGCACGAGCACGTGCGGCTTCACGTGCGGCAAGCGAGGCGGTGTCGCGCAAGGGTGGATCCAAGCGAACGCTCTTGCCCGGCAAGCTGAGCGACTGCGTGGCCAGCGGAAAAGGAGATAGCGAGCTGTTCATCGTTGAGGGTGACTCCGCCGGTGGCAGTGCGAAACAGGGGCGAGACCGGAACCATCAGGCAATTCTTCCGCTCCGGGGCAAGGTGTTGAATACCGAAAGTGCGACGTTGAAGAAGATCTTGGAGAATAAAGAGATCCAAGACATGATCGCCGCGCTGGGCTGCGGAATTGGCCCCAGTTTTTCAGTCGGCAGCCTGCGCTACGACCGAATCATTCTGTTGGCCGACGCCGACTCGGATGGCCACCACATCACGACCCTCTTGTTGACGTTCTTTTACCGGCACATGCCGCAGTTGATCGCCGAAGGCAAACTGTACATTGCCGTTCCGCCGCTCTATCGCATTGACATCGGCAAGGAAACGCACTGGGCTGCCGACGACGCTGACCGAGCCCGTATTCTGGATGAGTACGCAGGTCGCGCGACACCCGAAATCACGCGTTTCAAGGGCCTGGGCGAGATGATGCCCAAGGTGCTTTGGAGCACGACGCTGGATCCCAAGACTCGCCGCCTGTTAAAGGTGGAGATCGACGATCAGCTAGAAACCGACAAAGTGATCAGCGATCTGATGGGCCGCGATGCATCCGCCCGTTTCCGATTCATCATGGAACGCGCTGAAGACGCCGAAGAAATCGATATCTGACTCACGTCTTTGGGCATTGGTATCGACGCATGTAGCCCGCCTTTTCCGAAGGCCAGGCTTGATACCGGTTGGCCAACGGCCAGCCGGTTCGCTACGCGGCGGGAGTTCGAAACGCTTCAAGAGTGCTTAGTCAATCCAGCGGCGAAGCAAGCCCTGGTACGAATCGATTCGGCGATCCCGCAGGAACGGCCAATGCGTGCGCACCAGATCTGAATCGTCCAAGCGACACTCTGTCGATAGCAGTCCCGGTGTCGCCGCATCCGCCTTGGCGACGATTTCACCGGTCGGCGAAGCGATGAACGATTGGCCCCAGAATTCCAATCGATCCTCGATGCCCACACGATTAGCCGCACCGACCCAAACGCCGTTGGAAATCGCGTGAGCACGCATGGTGGTTTCCCAGGCGTCGTGCTGCGCGGTGCCAAACTCATGCTTCTCCTCGTCGATCCAGCCAATGGCCGTTGGGTAGAGCAGAATCTCCGCACCAGCCAGGCACAGTAGTCGAGCCGTTTCGGGGAACCATTGATCCCAGCAAATCCCAATGCCCAGTTTTGCGTACCGAGTCTCGATGGGTGTGAACCCTAGGTCGCCAGGGGTGAAGTAGAACTTTTCATAGAACAGAGGATCGTCGGGAATGTGCATCTTTCGGTAGATACCGGCCAGGCTACCGTCGGCGTCGATCACGATTGCCGTGTTGTGGTAGACCCCCGGCGCGCGTCGCTCGAAAATCGGCGCCACAATCACCAAGTCATGTTGCTTGGCAATCGCCGAAAACGCTTGAAAGCTCGGCCCTTCAATCGCTTCAGCCAGATCGAAATTGCGATGATCTTCCGTTTGGCAGGGATACGGACCACGAAACAGTTCCTGCAGGCAGACAATGTGTGCATCGTCTTTTGCCGCGGCACGAATCCAGTCCGCTGCGGCATCCAAACAGCGGTCTTGCGTTCCGGCATCTGGCATCTGAACCAACGTGAGCTTTACACTTCGTCCCAAGATGGTGGCTTCCTAAAGATGGGGAGTGGAGCGTCGGACAATTGAACCCGCTCAACCTACGCTGACGCCCTACGAACGATTGAGCACGTGACACGCACGCTTTTCATCACCGGGACCGGAACAGAAATTGGTAAGACACAAATCGCTTCGCTCATCGCGAAAGCGTGTGTCAATTCTCGCATTCCGGTTGGCGTCTACAAGCCGGTAGCAAGTGGTTGCGATTGGCAGGGTGATCGGTGGTTGGCCGAAGATGCCCAGCGACTGAGTTCCGCGTCTCGGACGGCCGAGTCAATCCAGCGAGTCTGTCCGCAGTGTTTTGAGGCTCCATTGGCTCCTCCGCAGGCCGCCGAAGCCGCCTCAACGACGGTCGATGTACAGAAGATGATTGACGGCTATCGCTACTGGTTGGATCAAGATCTGACATGCGTGATCGTCGAAGGGGCGGGAGGTCTTTTCAGTCCGATTGCTGAAGGCATGCTGAACATCGATTTCTGTAAACAGCTGCATGAACCTGAGCTGCTGTTGGTGGCACCGAACCGGTTGGGAGTGATCCACGAGTGCGTCTCGACAGTCGACGCGGCACGTCACCACGGCGTCGTACCGAGTGGCATCCTTTTGAATCAAATCGACGCGACACCCGACGCATCGGTCGAAACCAACGCCGAATCGGTTCAGCACTACTGCAGTGACGTCCCCGTCCTGGCTCAGATCGGCCACAATCCGACCGATGACGATGCATTCAAGCAACTCCGACGCCTTTTCGCGTGATGCACTGGGGGCGTTCGCTCGAGACGTCGATTCAGTCGCTCATTGATGTCGACCCGTCCAGCTTGGAGCTGTGCGGCTTCGCAGCTTGCCGGCAGTCGGAAGAGCGACACCGATGTCACTCTCCCCTTGGGGAGAGTCGAGCCTTAGCGTCGAGAGGGACAAACCGTATTCAATCCCCGATGAGCGAAGAACGCCTTCCCCGGCCGTTCAAGTGTTCGACGCTCCCGGAGGAAGAGTGAACTGTATCTTGCCGTTTATATTCTCGATGTCCCCCGCGAAGCTTACGTCTCAG
>JBCCUO010000350.1:0-5050 GCA_039196805.1 Planctomycetota bacterium
GAATGATCATGCCGCCAGGTGCTTTGACATCGCGGCCATGTCCGCCCGGGTCCTCGTAGCGGGGCAGCAAGTCGCCTTCATAAATGTGCCCCAGCGTGTCGCCGTCGCCAAGTTTGGCTTGCGCGCGAACGTGACTACCAACGGCGATATAGATCATGCCGTCGGGGCCCAGTCGCAAACCGTGAGGCCCGTGTTCGCCGGGTGTTCCCTTGAATTTGACGATCGTGTCCACTTGCTCAAGCGTGCCATTGCGATCGTTGTCGGTCAGTAACAACACCGCTGTTCCGTCAGGACCTTCTCCGGTGACAAAGACATCTCCATTGAGTGGCAAAATGCCTTGGACCGACTCGACTTGGTCGCAATACGTTTGCACCTTTTCCGGGACGCCATCTTCGTTGCGGTCATAGACCAGGAGCAGCGGTCCGTTTTCCTGCGAGACCAAGATGTGTCCAAACTCATTGAAGGCCATCGCGATGACGGATCCCACTTGATCGTCGTTCAAGACCCGTTGAACGCCGAATCCGCGTTGAATCTGAAACCGCTCAGCGCGCTCGACTTGTTTCTCGGTGGCGACGTTCTCCTGACGATCCCACGGCACGGTTTCTCCAAGGTTGCCGAAGGATGCAGCGGAGCCCCACAGACGATCGTTGAAGACGACCGTTTGCCACATCGACTGGGCGTCAGGGCTTGATCGCCACGATGGATCGGTGCTGAACGTGTACCAACGGTCGGCGTTTTCCGGCCGTATCGACACGCGTGCCGCCATGGCTGCGGTCGCCCCGAACGTGTTCTTGACGCGAACCGCGACCACGTTGCGGCCCACTTCCAGCCGCTCGGTGATGTCGTATTCTTGAAACTCCTTGGAAGACCCGCCGCCGCCAACCCGTTGTCCGTTGACGAATAATTCGTACTGGTCGTCCGCGGCGATTTCGACGATGCCTTCGGACGGTTCACGAAGGTTCAGTGGCTTGCGGAAGTACCCCTCCTGGCCCACGGCAATCGGCGTTTCCGCGGTGGTTCCGTTGACCCAAATCCACTGGGCCTCGTCGGCTGCCGCTTGGGACGCGGCGACTCCAAACGAGAGAACCGCCGCCGCGGCGATCGCCAGGGGACGTAGATTGATGCGAGAGCCTTCCATGGCGCGTCTATTGGTCTTGGGGGCAAATCGTTTGCACGGGACAGAATCAGAACACGATCAGCCGTGCCCACAGATTCCGCGGTGAGATCGTCGTCGGTACAAAATGAGGGCGACCGAACGCAATACCGGTCGAAGATCCAGATCGCTGGTTCGTCGCTCGTTGTACGGTTCGATCGGGTTTCGCTCTGTTTTGATGCTTGTATGTGCGGCAGATAGAGGTCGACGCTAACGTCTTGGTCCGGATCTCCGAAATTGGCAAAGTGCTTCGTCAACGCTAGATTTTCCGGATGTTTGATCGCGTATTCCTTTCCGTCTGACATGAGTATCGCAATAGGCAAATCGAACGCGACGATGCTGGTTCTGTGTCGATGAATGCGAAACGCTCCGATGACGATTCGCCTAGCCTGGACTCGGTGATCGCGGACTACATCGAGCAGTCCGAAGCCGGTGTCGTGGTGGATGTTGAAGAGGTCATCCGCCGACATCCGCAGCATGACAGCGAACTGCGCAGCTTCTTTCGAAACCACCGCTGGTTGGCGGGGCAACCGGCGTCCTCGTGTCCCGATCTGATCGGCACGACGGTAGGCAATTACCGGATTGAGTCTGAGATCGCGCGTGGTGGTATGGGCGTCGTCTACCGTGCTCGGCAGCGAGGACTGGACCGGGTCGTTGCATTGAAACTGATCAGCAACGGCATCTTGGCTGGGGAGGAGGAACGGGTTCGTTTCCGGATCGAGGCGGAGGCGACGGCGCAGCTGAATCACCCCGGCATCGTTGCGATTCACGAGATCGGGACCTGGCAGGGGCATCAGTACTTTTCGATGCGTCTGGTTGAAGGCACCACCTTGCAGGCTTGGGTGGAAGGCGGCCAGTGCGACCCGCGAACGGCCTCGCATACGGTCGCGAGCATTGCCCGTGCCGTTGGTTACGCTCATCGTCACGAGATCGTGCATCGCGACTTGAAGCCGGATAACATCCTCTTAGACCCCGATGATCAGCCTCTGGTGACCGACTTTGGATTGGCGAAATGGCATCGTGATGACGCCACCGTCACGCGAACGGGACAAGTCCTGGGCACTCCCAATTACATGAGTCCCGAGCAAGCCGTCGGCCGCGGCGACAGCGACCATCGCACTGACATCTACTCACTGGGGGCAATTCTGTACGCGTTGCTGACTGGGCGCCCGCCACATGAAGGCCCCACCCTTGCCGAAGTCTTGCGAAGTGTCCTGCAAGACGAACCGGTCGAACCTCGCCAGCTACGCCGCGACCTGGACTACGACCTGGAACGGATTTGCCTGAAGGCGATCAGCTACGAACCGGGAGACCGCTACGGTACTGCGGACGAAATGGCGGACGACCTGCAGCGTTACCTGCAAGGAGATTCAACGCTGGCAAGTCAGTCGGGTTTGATCGAGCGGGTGGCCCGCGAGATTCGTCGAGATCAGCACCAAATTTCGTTTGCTCGCTGGGGTGGAACGTTACAGCTACTGGGAATGCTGATCTTCGCGTTTCACGCGTTGATGTACGTCTTGCCGCGCACGGAGTGGGATGATCTTTGGACCACGGATGTGCCCCGCGGCATCATGCTATTGGTGATTGCGTTTGCGATTTATCGATCGCGAGAGGGTGCGATCCTGCCTCGAACAACGGCCGAACGCCCCGTTTGGTCGATATGGTTGGCCTATCTGGCGACCATGGGCGTGTTCAACGTAATGAATCGACTGGGTGCGTTGCCGCCAGGCAGCCTGTTTTGGATCGCCGCCGCACTGAGTGGGTTTGGCTTCATCGCCATGGGGGGCCACGTCTGGGGAGGGTCCGCTGTGATTGGCTTGTTTTTTCTGGTTGCCGCGTTCGTGATGGTTGAACTGCCCGCCCACGCGCCCCTGATCCTGGGGGCGATGTGGTTGGTTGGCCTGTACGTGCTGGGGCGACACTACCGGTTCGGCAGGAACGCGGACAGCGATACAGCGATCAAAAGCGGAACAGACCGGACTCCCTAGGACGGTCTGCAATGCCGCGTGCGATCAACCGATGGTCACTCTGGAGGCCGGTGCGCTTGAAGCGTCGCCGTTGCCGGGTCAACCGCAATGGATTGCGGATGCTTCCCGATTCAGAGGCCTCCGAGCCGAGGCCAATGACACAAAGGCCCCTCAACCAACGGCCCTCAACTCAACGGACTGAGTGATGCTGCGTGTAACCTGCTTGTTGATCATCATGCTGGCATCGACCAGCGTTCTGGCACACCATCCTGACCGCGCCAGGAAGCAGGTACATCCCAGGGTGGAATTGATTCCGCCCGTGGGCAATCGTCTGCCACCATCCCACCGTCGCGTTTACAACCGGCCCAGTTACGTTGGCGGCAAGATTGCCTACTGGATCGCGCCCAGCAGCCAAGAAGCGATGGCGTGGCATCGAGCCGAGCACATCAACGCGTACAAGTGTGACCTTCCGCGGACAGAGAACACATACTTCTATCCCAAGCCCTGGGAAGCACTGCGTGTCGGGCCGCGCAAGAGTCGATCGGCGGAATCGCCGCAGGACGAAGCTGTGCCGTCATATAGCGATGAGACACGGCAGGACGTCGGCATGATGGAAAGCGAATTGCCGACACCGCCCGCCGACACGGCCAAAGACGCGATGGATCTGGTTCCGGTCCAGCCAAAGGAACTGCCGCAACGCTCGGTATTGGACGGCCCCGCCGAGTTGGCTGCACCGATCGAACTGCAGTGAGAAAACTTTCGCTAATCGTCAAAGTCTGACATGCGCTCGGCCGATAACTGACCTGGACGAGGTTCCTTTGCAGCGCTGGTGGCGTTGCGTCCGGAGGAATCCTCGTAGGGGGGCTTCCCACACGGCCCGCACGGGAACACACCATGTCGACTGGTTCGGCAACGGTTCGGTGTGTTTCACGGCGGCACCGAATCCAGGAAGTCCAGAGCATGAATCGCTCACTCGTTCGGCTGACCGCGTACCTGCAAATCGGGATGACCCTCCTGATCGCAACCGGCTGCGCGCCGACCCAACCCTTCTTTCTGAACGAGTCGCCCGATCTTCAGTACTATCTGAATTCGGCGACGCAGATCGAATACCCCGACGTTGATGTCCAATCGCTGGCCGAGACCACCGAGGCTCAGACGCCTCTGACGATCGGCAACCACGACTACGAGTTTTGGGATCTGTCGCTGGAAGAATGCGTTTCGATCGCGCTGCAAAACAGCAAGATTCTGATGACGACCAGTGGCATCGCCGAGGCCCGACAAAACGTGGCCGACCAGCTGATCAGTGGCACGGCCGAGCAATTCGGGAGCGTTTACGATGTCGCGATTCAACAGTCGACGACCCAGTCGGTTCCTTTGACGGTCGACGGCAACGGCAATCGCGTGTTGCCACGTGGCGTGTTGCGGGCCAACCAAGTCGGTGGTGTCGAGGATGCGTTGGCGGAGTTCGATGCTCAAGCGAGTGCTTTCTTCAGCTACAACACCACTGACCGTCCACGAAACGTGGGCGACAGTTTGGTGACCGTCACGCAGCAGCAAGCCCAAGACGCAACTCAGCAGGCCGCGATCAGCAAACGGTTCGCCACCGGTGGTGTGGCGACACTGCGTCAACAAGTCATCTACGGCCGCAACAACTCGCCGATTGGTGCCGCGTCACGAATTCTGGCAAGCGACTGGACGGCGCTGATCGAGGCACAGGTACAACATCCGTTGATGCGAAACCGAGGTACACTGGTCAATCGGATCCCCGTGATCCTGGCCAGTCTGAACGAGGACATCAGCATCGCTCAGTTCGAGGCTCAGGTGCGAAACCTGGTGCGGGATGTCGAGAACGCCTATTGGGACCTGTATGTCAATTACCGCGTTGTCGGCACGTCGATCATCGGACGCAACAGTGCCCAGGCGACCGCTC
>JBCCUO010000351.1:0-5046 GCA_039196805.1 Planctomycetota bacterium
AGAGCTGAAGGGTTCCGATGTCGACACCGTCCTGTCCGTAGATCAGCTGGATCTCGGTCGCGTAGTCCGTGACGTTCGTTCCTTGCAGGTCCACGCTATCGGTCGAGAACGTGGCGGACACATCGTCACTGAACTGCACGTAGATGCGATCCAAGTTTGTCCATGGCAGGTTGACTAGTTGTTCAGCACCCACCAGAGAGAGTCCCAGGCCATTGCCAGCGCCGGTTCCCCCGCCGTCAACGGCGTCGATCATCGTCGGTGTCCAATCACTGGATCCGATGATGACGTCGGTGACCCGCGGAGCTACAGCCACGACCGGCTGGACATCAAAGAAGGTCAGTACGCGATCGAATAACTGCGATCGAGGTTCTGTTCCCACAATCGTTTCCAGCGGGAAGCCAAAGTTGAGGACGTTGCCGCGACCGCCGGCGGCTGGTTTCTGAATCGCCGCCACCGATCCGCTTGCCCCACCATAGCGAAGCGCCACAGACGATCCTGGCTGAGGACTTAACACGTCTGCGAACCGAACATCGTAGGTTTGTCCGTCCAGGCTCGAGAACTCAGCGCCGTCTGAGAAGTTGAATCCCGCCAAGCCGGCAAAGATACCGGTCGCGTCCGCCGAGACGTCGTATCGTCCGGCACTGTCGGCAGCATAGGATGCTCCCAACGTGTTGCGATAGAAGTCGCGTCCGTTATTGCGGAGGTCCAAGTCGAATCCAATTTCCGCACCATGAACCAACAGATCTCCGCCCGCAGCCACAAACTGTTCGGCCAAAACTTGCTCAGTCGAATTGAACGTGTCGTCGGCAACCGACTCGGTTCCCAAGTTCCAGACGACGGCATCGTAGTCGGTAAGTTGAACCGTCCCGTCGATCACGGCCTCGTTGCTAGTGCTGTCCACACGCACGCCGGGTCGCGCCGATTGGATAGCGGTCGCCACTTGCACCACGTAGTCTCGGCTGTTGCCATATCGTTCCCAAACGCGATCCGTGGTTGCCGTATTGGACAAGAAGAGCTGCTGGAAGTTGCGGCTACGGTCAACTCGATCGAAGCCGTTGACGATCAAGACCTGGCGATCACCGCCGTTGGGCGTCACCGCCATGACTTCCGATGCACGCGACTGTCCACCCGCGTTCTCGGCAACCACCTTGAAGAAGTACGTTTGATCGGGGTCATAGCCATCCAGCGTCGCCGACGTGAGAGTCGACCCGGCGAAGTAAGTCCCGCCGTCAAATCCGTAGCCGTCGATCGACGCATAGACACGGAATCCAGTCGCGGGACTTCCGTGGACACCTGAGACCCCGCCGCTGGAGCTGTCGCCCGCTGTCCACTGCACGCTGACCTGACCGGAAGCGTCGCTGGTGGCACTCACGTCGATCGGTGGCGAGGGCAGCGTCACGTTGGGAGGTGTGGTGGTGGTCCCGGAATGAGCCCTCAAGTGCTCGAGCGTCCCTTCGTAAGTGCTACGCGCCAGCTGATCGCGAACGCGTGCATCGCGGAGCAACTCGGTGTCCTGCGTATTGTCATGAAAGGCAACTTCAATGATCGTGGCATCAAACTCGCTGTCGGCGTGGACGTTGGAAATTTCCCCAAACTGACCCGTCAGCGTGTAGCGGGTTCGCGTACTCCAGTCGTGTTCGAATTCGCCATCCAAGGCCCGCATGTCCAAATTGATTTGTTCCGCCAAGAACGTTGCCAAGTCCGACTGGTTGGGTGTGGGCGAGCTGGATCGCACCAGACCGATCGCGCCTCGCGCCGTTGCGGTAGCCGGGTTACCGGTCGTTGCATTGGAGTGAAATCCGACGTAAACGCTGGTTCCATACGGATTGGAGTCCGCGTTCATGTACTCCGCCATCTTGATCGGGGCCGAAACGTGGCTGGTGCCCACGATGGCCGATGGTGACGTGAAGCTGGTGCTCTGTCCGACGCTACGCCAAGTCCACAGGAGCGAAGCTTCGTCCTCACGGGGATAGCCGGACACACTGCCGTTGCCGATTCCACTGTTGTTCCACGGAATGTCTCCCATGCCGTTTCCGAATCGAATGGCATCGGCAATCACGACTGATCCACCGTCCGCCGATCGATTGCTGATCTGCACCGATCCCGAACTGGGGTCACTGCCGTCGGCGAAGTGGTAAGTGCCCAGGTATACCCAGCCATTGCCCACCTTCCGGTGATCGACGCGGACTTCCGTCGCACCTCCCGTATGATTGATTCGATACAGCTGGTTGGTTCGATTTAGAGAATGCGAAACCCAGGTATACACCGGGTACATTCCCGCAGCGGGAATGTCGGGCGTGTAGGTCGCGGTCGATGTTTCGGCCTGGCTGTTCACGCCGGCGAACCGGTATTTGGCCGAGTCCAGGTTCGCGCCGTAGTCCTCGTCGTACCATCGGGGGCCGGCCGTATTGGTGGACCAGGCTCCTGTGAACGTGACTCCGGGGGAATCGTTGTCGAGAACGACTTCGTTGACTTGACGCCCCACCGGACGCATGGGAATCACCGTGGCACCGGCGCGGTGCAGATAGTCCACATAGAGCGTCGTTTGATCCGCGTTGCCGAAGTCTTCAACCACGGACAGCAAATTGCCGCGATCAGTCGCCCACCGGTTCAACGTGCTACTCCACCGCCAGCCGTGGCCGGCGGACGTGAACACTAGTTTGCCGTCCAGGGATCCGGTCGGTTGAGCTCCAACGTCGACCAGACCCGCCGTCATGGGCAGACGCTGCTCCAGAGGCTCAAACGCAATCACTCGCGCTACGTCTGCCGCTTTGATGCTGCCCAGGGTTCCTGCCAAACAGACCGAAATTTGATTCAGCAGACGCTGCCAGGCGTGCCTTGTTTTGGGAAGCCAACGGATCATTCGCTTGGGCTCAGTCAGATCGATCAGGGAGAACTCGCGGGTGAATTGAGCCCTCACTCTAGTTGAACAACCGAACGATCGTCTGATCGCACCCGCCACACAGGGGAGTATCGACTGACCGGCCAGTCGTCCAACGCGTGCGGACACCTGTCATTCATTGCAATCGGGGAAGCAGCCAATAGGGCCTTTTAGGGGGATCGAGTCCTGGCTCATGCCTTTTGATGTTGCGCTTCTTGAGACACCCTGCCGCTTGCGGGAGGATCGGACGCAGACCATCGCTGCGCATCGGTGGCCTCGGCCGAGGAGCGATTAGGAAAGAGCGACTCCGGCCCCTAGAGGCCGAATTTCCCGGAGGAGGAGTGTCTTTCAGCTTGACGTGATATGCGATGCAAACCGTTTTCGGTTGACGAAGCGCGCAACTCAAACGCTCACGTCACAGGAGCGGATTGCGGGATCGTAGTGACGGCCAAAGTCCGTGCATCGCCTGAGGCGCTTCGCAAAGCCGCGTTCGCCGATTTGGCTGATGTCGTGCTCGCCAGCGGCACACTCGAGAACGACGAGCGGTTCATCGATGATCTACCGGGCAAACTCGACATCGACCCCAAAGCGATCCAAGGTGATCGCTCAAGCGATGGCCTACTCGCATCACGGTTGGGGCGATTCGATCGCGATCAATTCTTTAATCGTGCGGGCGTAGATCCGCTGTCCATCAGTCGTCACGCTGCAGCGAGTGAAGGCGTCGCCCAGCGGCCCGAGATCGTTCATTGCCAGAATGGCGTGTTTGTCCAGCACTTTGGCGTCGGCCTGAACGACGAACACCATGCCGCTCATGATGGGAATGATCAGTCGATCGCCAAACGCTGTCGGAATCGGACTACAGATGTGACCCCATCCGTTTCCACGTGCTCGCTCGTCACCCATCACCTCAATCCCCCGCGCATTTCTCATCACGTTGTACTTGAGCATTCGCTGGTGGATCCCTTGCGACTTTTTGTCGGTTGCCATTGCATTCCAGAGCAATTGTTCCTTTTGACCCGGCTCACGCAGAAACTGTATTGGCAACTCCAGATACTCCACGTCACCGCTGACAATATCAACGCGTCCCAGATAGTTATGGGTGTAACTTCGGAAATAGTGATAGTCGCCAACGCGTAAGTTGGATTGTTGGGTGATCGACCTGGGCTTCTTCGCCGGCAAGGTTTCCGTCTCGCGCCGGCGTCCGTCACTGGCCCAACGATCAACTGGCACCTGATCGACAATTGTGACACGACGGTCCACCTGCCCGGTCGCCGTGTTGATCCATAGGTGCTCGCCTTTGTGAAAGACCAACGCCATGTCGTTGACGATCGGGTAGGTCTGCGTGGACATAAAGTTCTTTAATTCCAGCGTCCATAACGTCGCTCCATCACTGAGGCGGATCATCGAAACGCCCTCGGGCCTTTCAGGAGGCCCGTGGCCACCACCTCTCCCCACCACCATGACTTGGGTGCCATCGTCCAGTTGCTGAACCATCGGAACGCAGCCCATGTTGACTCCGCAGCGGCTGGTCCAAACGACCTCACCCGTTTTTGCATCCAACGCTTGCAACTGAGTCCAGAGATCGATCTCAGCATTCTTGTTTTCGAAGCCAAACTTACCCTTTTCGTCGGGCAGGTAGACCTGTCGGTGCAGAATCAACTTGCCATCCACCAAAGTAGGGCGGGTGCGGGCAACCGATGTGAAGTTCTTGCGGTAATGCTCATTGCCATCTAAGTCAAAGCAGGCGAGTTGGCCGGTTGGATTCACGAACCAAACGTGTTGGCCATCGGTTGCGGCGGGAGGCGAGGAGGCATCACCAAAGGGAGCGCTCAGTCGCGTCGTGTACTTGCCGGGAATGTCGCGTTTCCAAAGCAGCTGGCCATCGTGGGCCGAGAAGCAGTAGGCAATGATGTCGCTACCGAGTTGTGAATCAACGCCGACCGGCTTCATCGTGGTGATGAATACGCGGTCGCTCATGATGGTCGGTGCCGACTGTCCGGTTTCGGGTAACGTCGCTCGCCAGGCGATGTTCTGATCCAGCGACACGCTCCAGGCGATCGGAACGTTGGCACCGGGGGCGCTGAAATCAAGCAACGGCCCCGCGGCCTGCGGCCAGTCCGCGTGGGCGTTGGCCAATGCGAAGAAGCCAGTAGCAAGCAAGGTGA
>JBCCUO010000352.1:0-5042 GCA_039196805.1 Planctomycetota bacterium
AAAAGAAACTCGCTGAGATCCTGGATCAAGACCAACAGTCCGCTTGGAGCAAGCTGAAGGGGATCGAGTTTCGGATCTCGCGTCAGCGTCCCCGATAGCGGCTCGCCAGGGTTGAAGGCGGATCCCAGTGCCCGTTGCCCATCGTCAGGAGGCAATAAGTACTGGTCAAAGACACGGCTGAACATCGTCGTTGTCCCGCGTAGACTTCAACGGTTCACTTCGCTCGCCCGTCGTTTTTTCCTGGAGACTGAAATGGCATTTTCCAAACGGATCGTCCTGACCGCCCTGGCGGTTTGTTTCTCGCTCGGCATGGCTCTGCCGACTGATGCGGCATGGTATCGTAAAACCTACAAGCGATCTTACACTCGAAGCACGCCCCGACCGGCAACGGGATATGGTGCGAACCTTCACCGAACCTTTGTGCTCAAGCAAGAGTTACGGCGTGCCAAACAAGGCAAGACCGTCCGCAATCGAGGCAACATCCTCTGGCGACGTTAGACCTGATCCATGAATCCACAGCAGTCGTTCTACGAAGCCAAGCTCGCCTACGAGATCGACTCGTGGGATCTGAGTGAAGCGATCAAGGCAGGCGAGAACGTGACCGTCGTGGATGCTCGCTCGCCGCAGGCGTTCGCTCGGAAACGAATACCGGGTGCGGTTAGCCTTCCTCACCGGTCCATGACGAAGGAATCAACTGATCGAATCGACGCTAGCTCACTCGTCGTCACGTACTGCGATGGGATCGGTTGTAACGCGTCCACGAAGGGTGCCCTGGCGATGAGCCGATTGGGTTTCCGCGTACGCGAGTTGATGGGTGGATTGGACTGGTGGATTCGCGATGGGCATCCCGTCGAGGGTGATGGCGAACCGAGCGATTGTGGTTGCGGAGATGGCTGATCCGGATCGGTCGGCAGGCGTAGTCCGGTTGGCAACGACCAACGATGCGGCATCGATCAGCCAGATTTACAACCACTACGTGCTCCGTTCTACCTGCACGTATCAAATCCAGCCGGAGTCGTTGGACGATCGCATTCGCTGGCTGAGTGACCATGGGGAACGATTTCCAGCAACCGTCTTTGATCTGGATGGCCGGGTGGTCGGCTGGGGCAGTCTCTCCAAGTGGAACGCTCGCGAAGCCTATGATCGAACCGCGGAAGTCTCCATCTACGTGCATCACGATTACCATCGCCGGAGAATTGGCAGCCGCTTGCTGGAAGACTTGATCGATCGCGGGAAACGGATTGGACACCGCGTCTTGATCGGCGGAGCCTGCACCACCCAGGTCGCCAGCATCAGGCTCCAAGAGTCGCTCGGCTTTCAGCAAGTCGGCACCTTTCGGCAAGTGGGACACAAGTTCGATCGCTGGTTGGATGTGGTTTACTTGCAGCTGACGCTGCCGCCGATGGAATGATCCCCTTGGAAAGCTTGTTTCTGCGCGAACCGTGGCGAACAATGACGGGTTCCGGGAGGTTGGAACATGAAAGCATGCCTGTCACCAGTTGCCCCGCGAGTGATTTCGCCGGCAACGGGCGAAGTCGTTCCGCTGGTTGATCAGATCGAAGGTCTGCTTAGCCGAGGTCGTCCAGCCCAAGTTCAAGTATCGGGGGAAGGCAGCCGTGCGGCGATCCAGCACCTGATGGCGGCTTGTCCCGAGTCAATCGCACGAGGTGAGTTGTTCGTCAAAGAGGCGGGAAGACTCAAAGGCCATGGTGCCCCGATGGTGACTGTCAGTCGCTTCCAAGACGCGCGTGATGACTTGGTTCTGCGGTTGGCCGCTTGGACTCGCGACGACGTCATCGAGTATTTGCTGAGTCAACACCCGTCGAAGTGTCAGAACGTCATGAGCCGACTGAACGAGACTGATTTCTCGTTCGCCCGAGGATCAAGCTTTGTGTGGCGAATGATTCTGGATGAGTTGGCTTCGGATGAATCGATCCCCACCGTGGAGTCTGCGATCAACGCAATCCTGTGCACACAATTGGGCGATCAAAAGCAAGTCAACCACGTCGCCGACGCGTTGCTGGTTTCACAAAAACAAGAATTGGCACTAGACGACTTGGATGCTCTAAGCAGGCAGTTGTTGTCCTACCTGGACGTCGCCCAAAGGCTGGCCGACCGGCGATTTTCACAGTTGCTTTCCGAATCGAATCCCGCCCGGCTGGAGAGTTTGCTGGCCCGGTTCTGGCCTCGCTTTCGTCTGTTGCAGCTTGTCAGCCGACTAAGCGGCCAACCGACGGTTCGCGAGAATCTGGTCCGGGCCTTTGCCGATGGAAAGTCAAAGGCGAGCGCGAACAGTGCAACCTTGCTCTGCCAAACGGATTCGCATTGGCGACCCGAATGCTCGGCACCAATGCTATGCGGCTCATGCCTAAAAGGAGCCAAATGGTCTGGCATCCAGCTGGACGGCGCCAATCTCGTCGGTGCGAGCTTGGTGGGCGCGGACTTGAGGCGAGCGACCATCGTTGACGCAAGTCTGAGCCGCACAGACTTTTCCAGGGCCTGCTTGCGTCAAGCTCGATTGGGTTGCTCACGTCAATTGGAAGTCAAAGATCAGTCGCCCGATCCGTCTGGCGACCAAGGGTCGGCCGGCTCCCCGTCATCTCCGGCACATCGATGTCGGTTCGCCCAGGCTGATTTGACTCAAACCGATCTGAGCGACAACCTGTTCTCCGAAGCCGACTTCTCAGACGCGAACCTGTCTCAAGCGATCGCACATCGCTCGGAATTCCTTGCAACTCGGTTCGACAACGCTGACCTGAGTGACGCTGATCTTAGTGGTTCCGTTTTACGTAATTGCAGCTTGCGTGATGCCGCTCTTGATCATGCCTTCTTCTCGGGCGTCACGATGGAAGCCATCGACTTGGACGACCAGGTGGCCTCAGCAGTTGACTTTGCCAATGCCAACCTGCGGGGCTCGTCGTTCACCGGCTCGTCCCTGACCGGTTGCTGTTTCCACAAGACTGATCTGCGTGGCGCACGACTGGCCGAGATCAACTGGGTCGACTGCGACCTCCGCGAGGCGGATCTTCGAGGAGCAACGTTTCACATGGGTTCGACGCGATGCGGACTGGTCGGAAGTCCCTATCCGTCGCACGGAACGCGGACGGGCTTCTACACCGACGAGTTCGAGGAACAGTATTTCAAGAGGCCGGAAGAAATTCGCAAGGCCAACCTGATGGGGGCCGACCTGAGAGGAGCCAAGCTCGACAACGTCGACTTCTACTTGGTCGATCTCCGTTGCGCGGCCTTGGACTTGTCGCAGCGAAAGCAGTTGGTCGCGACGGGCGCGATACTGAACTGAACGCTACGAGCCAGGTTCCCTGTGTCGCAGCCACAACGCTGCCAACGGCCCGCTCTCGCCAGGGCACAGACTCGCTCTCAACTCCATCTGCATCTCATTCGCATTGCGTGGTTCACCAACAGCGTTCCACTCAATTGCTCGATTCGAGTCGATCTGCGACGTGAGGAGCTGGTTGACTACCGAGGTCACGTCATCAGTCGTCTGAGCATCGAACAGGCTCGACAAATGGTTCCCAAGGATCTCTTCCGGCCCGAACCATTCCCGCGCCTGTTGGTTAGCCATCAGGATCAGGTGACCTTGATTCACAACGATCAATGAGTAGGGGCAAGCGTCCAGCAAAATTGACATTCGCTCTTGGACTTGCTTGTACTCGGTGATGTCTCGACCGACAACGTAGAAGCAGGACTCTTCGGGAACCGGCGTCGTGCTGATCGAAATCCAGCGATAACTCCCATCCTTGCAGGCGACCCTTCTTTCTTTACCCACCGCAGGCTCAAGCGTATCCAACATCCATTGCCTGGTTGCCATCACGTCGTTCACGTCTCCCTTGTGAATGAACTTCGTATCGTGCTGACCGACTATTTCGTCGGGCTCCCAGCCCAATGCTTTGGCGCTCGCTGGATTGACCTGCCGAATGTAACCTTCCTGGTCAACGACGGCCTGCAGATCTTGCGACAGATTGAATAGTCGCATTCGAGTCTGCTCCGAGCGTTTGCGTTCGAGCTGCGATGCCATCCACTCTTCAACCTCGCCTCCGATTTGCTTGGCCGACTGCTGTCGATCTGATTTCGACTTTGAGAGCCCTCGCATGCAGATGGCGGAGAGAGACCTCGGAATGACAGGATTGCGCTGATGGGGCGGCACGGGTGAATTCTCGACCGCGCGCGCTAGGATGGAGGCGACCGATCCACCACCAAACGGTGACGTGCCCGCCAGGATCTCGTACAGAATCGCGGCTAGCCCGAACACATCGGTTCGCTCGTCGATTTCGGATACCTTTCCGGCAGCCTGTTCAGGCGACATGTAGGCCGGCGTGCCGAGTCGAATGCCATCACTGGTTTGGTAGCCCGAAGCAACAGGCTTGGTGCCTTCGGCATCAGCGTCGCTGGTCTCCGTCGATATCGTATTGGGCGTCAACGGCAAGTCGTCGTGAGCCATCTGCTTGGCGATCCCCCAGTCCACGATGTAGACCTCGGAATAGCCACCGATGACAACGTTCTCACCCTTCAGGTCACGATGCAAGACACGCTTGGAATGAGCGTAGGCGATCGTTTCGCAGACGCTAACAAAGTACTGGAGCAACTTGAACAGCTCGGCTGACAACAGCTCTGACGCTTGCTGTTGTTTCTCAATCAGCCGGCGTGCCAGATTGGAAAGCGTTTCGCCACGAATCATCTTCATCGTGTAAAAGGCCTGGCCGTTGCATTCGGCAAAATCGAACAGCGGCACCGTGCCGGGGTGATCCAGATGCGCTGTAATCCTGGCTTCATGACGAAAGCGACGCTGCATCGTCGGCGAATGTGCCAACGAGGGGTGCAATTCCTTCAACGCGACCTCGCGATCCAACTTCGGATCACGAGCAAGCCAGACACTCCCAAAGGCACCTGACGAAATCGACTCGATCAGCTGATACGCGGCATGCCGCTGACCGAAGCGAATCGATTCATAAGCCGGCTGATCGGCAACCTCTTGTTGCATCGCGGCCAGTACCTGGCGTCGCTGATCGGCCGTCAGGAGTTGC
>JBCCUO010000353.1:0-5042 GCA_039196805.1 Planctomycetota bacterium
ACCGCCACTTCGTTGGCACCGCCGGCCGACGCGTGGCGGGCCAGGGGGTAGAGAACGCGCCACTGCACAGGAGCCGTGTCTTGGAATTCATCCAGCAGCACATGATCGATCGAGCCATCCAGGCGACTAGCCAAGGCGGTCGCATCGACGTTTTCAAAGTGATCAGCCAGCCGATGGCAGATGTCATCAAAACCAAGCAACCGGCGGTTTTGCTTCAGTTGATCAATCAAGCCGCTGTACAAGGACAGGACCTGGCCGGTCGCTAGATTCTGTTGTTTCAGCCGCGCCAGCCCCACGCTGCGAACGCCGCCGTACAGAGTCTGGAATGTCGGCCGCAGTGCTTCATCAAACTTGGAGTTGCCAAACTTGACAGCGTCTCCGGTCCGCATGGCGAGTGCGATGTTGACCAACAATGTGCTGTCGACCAGTTCATCCAAATCGCGGCTTTCCAGTGCGTCTGCGGATGCATCCAGTTGTTCGCGCAATCGCTTCTGTTTGGGTTGAGCCATCCGCAGTTCGCCGGCTGCTTTCGTCAAATCGGCTGAATCGGGCATCGTTGGCACGGGCAATCGGTCCCAAGCATCCGCCGCGCACCCACGTGCATTGCCATAAGCCGCGTTGACAACGCCCAACAAGTCTCGGGCAACGCTTCGTCCCACATCGCCCTTGCTTAGCATCGACAGCAACGATCGCAGTTCCTTGGTCTCCAGTTGATCGACCAGCGTGTTGATCGCCTGCTCGCGCAACCACACCTCCTCGATTTCGTCCGTCAACCGCCAACCGGGTGGCAGCCCGAGTTCAAAAGGAAACGAGCGAGCCAACTGGGAAAACAAACTATCCAACGTGCAGATTCGCAGCCGATGGATGCTGCGCATCAGCTTGGCCAGGTAGGCCTCACAGACCGCAGGCGACAACGTTGGAATCCCCACCTGTTGCCGAAGCGACTGGAGGGCCGATTGATCGGTGGGATCAGCGGCCGCTGCGAGTGTTTGTAGAACGCGGTCGACGATTTCGCCGGCCGCTTTGCGTGTGAATGTGGTGGCTAAGATCGATTCGGCACCAGCGCCCTGCAACAGAATCTTGAGTAGACGTCCAGTCAACTGATACGTCTTGCCAGTCCCCGCGGACGCGCGGATCAGAAGAGGCGGAATCGCCTCACCGTTGGCAACCGCCGCTTTGTTCGCAACGACCGACTCCAGTGCAACCTCCGGCAACTGCCCAAGGTTTTCGGCCCGGTCCAGCTCACTTTCCAGCCTAGCCACGAACTCATCCGATGCCGATCCAGCGGCCACCGGCGCGTCAGCGACCGGAGCATCGGCTCCCGCCAACGTATCGACCCACGAATCAGACGTCGCCGGCCCGTGATTCGCGTCCACTCTGACCTGCGAATCGGATGTCGAGCTGATCGCCGACTGAGCCTCCTCCGTTGTCACGGCGTCGGTCACTCCACCGGGTTGTTCGACCACCAAATCTGCGAACAGATCCAACTGAGTCGCGCCCGGCGATTGAGTCGTCGACGAAGACGTTGCTGTTGAGGCTGGCGGGGTTTTGCGACGTGCCTTTGCTGAACTCATCCGATGATCGCCTCCATTTCCTCAATGTCCTGCATCAGCGATTCATCCAAGCGACGCTCGGTTACCGACGTTTGCAGGATCATCCCGTAGTCATCATACGGCACGCGATCTTCGGTGGGCCTGAAATCGCAAGCAAAGATGCGGCGGATGCACGTCTCGATCAGCTCCGAGGCCTGCTGCATCTGGAACTCCGTGAAATCGGCCACATTGATCCGAGTCTCGGACTCCTTGGCGCTAACGTTGAAGTATCCCAGCTGCACGGTAGCCGGATCGGCCTCGATTCCCAGAAACGGGATCATTCGTCGATACAGCGGCAGTTGCAAATCAATCCACCGGTAGCCCTCACCGGTTCGTTCCAGGTGCTTCTTCTCGGGAGGATGCCCGTGCGTCTTGTAGTCCAGAATGGCCCAACGATCGAGTGTGGGGTGATAGTCGATTCGATCAAATCGCCCTCGGATCCCCATGAACTGACCGTCCACTTCGATTCCGGCAGGTCGTTTCGGCTGGCCGGTCTCACTGTCAACGTTCTTTTCGTCGACCCCGATCTCCGCCGCATGGATCAGCCAGCCTTCAGCGACGCGTTGGGCTTGCCGAAGGGCAACGGTCCGCAGCCGCTGGCGGGCTTGTTCAATTTGCAACCGGACCGCTGCGGAGGCTTGGTGGCCATAGTGCTCCTCGGCAAACGCATCCAGGTGTGCCAGCAGCAATGATTCGATCTTGGCGGCGGACGCCTCGTTGCGTTGGTCACTTTGACCAAACCGCTCAAGGGCTCCATGCACCAGGTCACCAAACTGATTGGCCGCCAACTCTTGGCTGGCATCATCGATCGGCCGAAGTCTCAAAACGTGACGCAAATAGAATCGATACGGGCAGGTCAAATAGTCCTTCAGCGCAGTCACGCTCAACGTGGTGACTGGCTGGTAATCGCCGTTTTGGTCCAGGGTCGGCACCTTCAACAGAGGCTGTGACTCAGCGGTGTCCCATCGTCGTTGGATCGACGTCTGGGTGCGCTCCTGATCGAACAGGTTGCGAATCCATCTGGCGGTGCCGGCCGGGGGAGCCGCAGCCAACAGTCGGCTGGGCGGTGTTGGAGAACCATCCGCCGATTGGCGACCAACGATAAAGCGAACCGCCGTTCGCGACGACAAGATCAACTGCATCGCGTAGATGTCGCGAGCCAGTCGCCGTTCGTTGTCGCTGATCCGCAGCCGTGACCGCAGTGTGCCCGGCAAGAACGGATCGCTGGTCACGGCCTCCGGCACGAACGGATGGTTCAGTCCCGTCACGACCATCGCAGGTGCATCGTCGAGTGCCAGATCCAACCAGCCAAGAACTTCGACATCGCCCGGTCGTGCCGATTCGTTGACCCGAATGTCAGCCATACGACTTGCGATCATCTCCAACGCTACCGCTCCACCAACTTTCCGATCCAATCGAGGATTCAAATCACTCAGCCGCTGAAGCAAATCGGTCAGCTTGCTTACCGCCAGCGGAGTCCGACTGGAAGAAGCGAGATTCAAATCGGGCTGGGAGCACGCATCCTCGGTGTGAGCTGCGGGTTTTAGCGGCTTGATCCACTCCAGCAAGACTTCGCACCAACGTCCTATCGATTGGTCTGCCTGACGCAGTGGACCAAGCCATTGCCCAATGACTTCGGCTGCCTGAACGGCCAAGGGGTACGTTTCAGATGCCCTCGGCGGAAGAGAATACTGAATCCCCACGGGATGATGATCGTGGATCATCGCATCCATCTGGACGTGCCACTGCGAAGCCGACAGGTCATCCATTGCCGACTGCTGAGCGATTGTTTCAGAAACAAGCTGATGAACAAGAGCGTGCCGAGCCAGGGCGGCCAGCGACCGCCAGCTTCCCGATTGCAGATGAGATCGCGTCAGTTGAATCAGCCGACCGATCGACGTTTCGGCGATCGACCATCCCAGGTGCCGGTACGTGGCGACTCCACAGCCTCGCAACTCCACTTCCAAAGGACCGAGCTGCGACGGATCCGTGATTCCAATCGTGATTTGGTCCGCGGAAAAGCGAGTGCCCAAGTCACTCAATTGCTCAGCCACCGCCGTCGCCTGATCGGTCACGCTGCCCGCGGCGATCAGTTGCTGATCTTGCAACGGCAGCTGGTGAGCGGCCCAGGCAGATGTCGTGAGGTTACCGAACGGGTCAAAACGGCTTGCGGCGGATGCCGGGGCCGCAACATACGCCAACGTCTTACCATGGAACACCTTCAACAAGGCTGACGTCTGGGGCGGCAAGTCGGCGGTGGCCACCAGCACAATGGTCTTGTCGCACTGCACGCGTCCTTGCCGAACGGCATCCCACCGCGACTGATGCAGGTCCAGCAAATGGGCCTGATTGAGTTGTTGGTGATAGTCACTCAGCAGTTCCGAAAGCAGCGTCCATCGCCGTCTTTCGGCATCGGTTTCCGCCAGATCGCGTACGCCGTCAAAGCTCATCCCCTCCGAGGCCAAGTCCCCGTAGAGTCGGCGGAGCATGCCCGCAATCTCCAGCCACGCCGAGACCGCGTCGGGATCAGGCGCGTTGGGGGTCAGCGGCTCCAAATCATCTGGTGAACGAGCCTGCAAGACCTGGGCCCACGCCAAGGTTTCCTCAAACTCCGCAGCAATCGGCTGATCGACTGCATACAGGGACTCAGGCAACTGGCCGATGGTGATCAGGTTGGGACTCTGGAACTCAAGATCCTTCTCCTCCGCTTCCCAGTACAGAAGTTCCAGCAACCGGCTGACCGCCCTGGCAGACGGTAGCACGATCAAGAGCCCGCTCAGATCCAGTGCTCCCTGGCGGCCATAACGCTGGCAAAGATCCATTGCCACGCGCGGCAGCAGCGGCGCGTCCCAGCCCAAATGAAGTGTTTGAACGTCGGCTGCTGGTGAGTCACGGGAAAAGGATTCACTCACTGTGCCGCTCCATCGGGATAGTTGGGGATCGGAACGCGAACCCACAGAATCGTCCTGAGGCGTGACACGTCTGGTCACTCCGGCGGTAATTCTGGCCGATCCCGGCCGAAATTTGAAGCGAGCATGAACGCCATCCGCCGCGGATGCCCGGCAGTCCGAACAGTCGCTACGACTGGAACGGAATTGGGAGCGCTGGCAGGAGATTCCCAATTCGACTTCAGAAATGGGCTACTCCGATTGGGAATCGGACTAGGTTTGGGTGTGTTCGGGGAACGTGACAGCAACTCGAGTGCTCACCAAGATATTAAGCGTCCCCCCGTGCGAGGCGGGGTCGGTCCTTCGGGATCGGCCTCGCCTTTTTTTTTCGTGCGCGGACGTGCAGGAGTTTGCCGCAACTAATTCCAAAGCGGCTCCTCGTGGGAACCGCGGCTAGTGGAGTCGGCGGCTAGCCCGGTTCTTAAGGGTACAAATGCGTTAATGAGTCGGTCAACCTTTTACCTGGATTCTACTGGAAATGGAACTCGACAGATGCAAAATA
>JBCCUO010000354.1:0-5034 GCA_039196805.1 Planctomycetota bacterium
GAATTCAAACGGACGGGCCGTTGGCCCTAAAGGGGCGTGGGTGCGGGCTCACCCAGCCCTGCGGACTGGGCTAGGCAAAGGCCCGGGCCGTTGGCCCTATCAAACGGGCAGCACACGGACACTGCCAATCTTCTATCCGCCGTCAGAAAATTCCCCCAGCCGAATCGGTAGTCATCAAGTTCAATTTGGTAGCTGGATTCATCGAAGTGAGGTTGGTGGCCAGGAACTCAGCCACCGCCTACGACGACCGTCGGTTGGGTCGGTAATAGCGTGTTGGTCGAACCGGCTGGTAGGACGGGGCGTTCCAGTCGACTTCGTCGTCTTCGAACGGATTGGTCAGATTCTCGAAGGGATTGGGCTCAGGTTCGCTGTTAGGACCTGGCTTCGGCTGAGGAAAGGCTGGTTGAGATCCCGGTTCCGGCAGTGGCTTGACTTCGATCCCGGGTGACTGAAGGGGACGATCTTGAGACGGCTGCGGCGACGGAGTGGGCGCGACCGTGTCATAGGCGGGCCGTGACTGCGGGATCGGAGCCGGCTTGGTGGATGGCCACGGCGCAGACTGCGGCACAGATGGGTATCTGGGAGCGGGCATCTCGGGTGCTGGAGCGGGCATGATCTGAGGTGCTTCAAGCGGCATCCAAAGCTCTGCTTCCATCGCCGCGTCACAGGCGTCATCGCAGCTGGCTTCAGCTTCACGTTTGTGAAACAACAGCTTCTCCATGCCCCCGGCCACTGCGTCCAATGCGGCGAAGAGGGGACCGCGCGGGTTCAACTTGTCCAGTAATCCGGGAGATGGCTTGGAATGCATGCCGTGATGGGCGGGCGTCATTTCGTCGCAAGGAATTCCGCCCAACGCATAGTCGCTCGCTTGAGCCGGATCGACCGCCCCGACCAGAAGGCCGGCGGCCACGAAGGCCGCCAGCGCGCGTCGCGGGGAGACACGGCGCGGACGTCCGACATCGATAGCCGATTGCGGTTGTCGCTGGCTTAGAGAGCCTGTTGAATCTTTCATCGCAGTAGTTTTCGCAGTCAGAGGGGTTGCCTGCGGAGGGTATCGGTGCGTCAGATTCGGAATGATCACGAGAACCCGAACGATCGGAAAAGTTGACGAGATCTCCCCAAACCTCCCGGATTGAAACGCATCGAGACGGCGCCGCCCGCAGACAGATCAACCCTTACGCGTTAGACTTCGGGCTGTTTTTCATCAGATTTCGCTTAAGAAAGATCAGGGTAGGCCACGTGAGTTTCGATCCTTTTGGAGCCCGCGACCAATTCGATTACGGCAGTGGAAAGGCCACGCTTTACCGGCTCAGCCGGTTGGAAGAGGCGGGACTCGGCGAGATCAGCCGCTTGCCATTTTCGATCCGCGTGTTGCTCGAGTCGGTGCTACGAAACTGCGACGGATTTGCGGTCACCGAACAGGACGTCAAAAACTTGGCCGCCTGGAACGCCGCCTCGCCGGCTAAGCAAGAGGTGCCTTTCAAGCCCTATCGAGTCGTGCTGCAAGACTTCACTGGCGTCCCCGCGGTCGTCGACTTGGCGGCCATGCGGTCGGCAATGCAGCGAATCGGCGGTGACCCTGAAAAGATCAACCCCTTGATCCCGGTCGACTTGGTGATCGATCACTCGGTCCAAGTCGATTTCTTTGGCAGTGACACCGCATTGTCATCCAACGTGGAAGTGGAATTCAAACGCAAC
Source organism: Planctomycetota bacterium (assembly GCA_039196805.1). Lineage (GTDB taxonomy): Bacteria > Planctomycetota > Planctomycetia > Pirellulales > Pirellulaceae > JBCCUO01. The sequence goes on from JBCCUO010000354.1 coordinate 1,699, forward strand.
AAGGAACGCTACGAATTCCTTCGCTGGGGCCAACAGGCGTTCGACAACTTCAAAGTCGTTCCACCCAACGTCGGAATCGTTCACCAAGTCAACCTGGAATACTTGGCTCGCGTGGTTGCGATCAAGGACACCGCTGATGGACCGGTAGCCTTGCCCGACACGTTGGTCGGTACCGACAGTCATACCACGATGATCAATGGCCTGGGCGTCCTGGGCTGGGGCGTCGGCGGGATCGAAGCCGAAGCCAACATGCTGGGGCAACCGCTCTACATGCTGATGCCCGAAGTGATCGGCTTTGAACTGACTGGTGAACTGCCCGCCGGTGCGACCGCCACCGACATGGTGCTTCGTGTGGTTGAAATCCTTCGCCAAGAAGGCGTGGTGGGCAAGTTCGTCGAGTTCTTTGGACCAGGAATGGCCAAGATGAGTGTCGCGGACCGAGCGACGATCGCCAACATGGCGCCCGAGTACGGAGCAACGATGGGCTTCTTCCCCGTCGACGATGTCACGCTCGACTACTTGCGGATGACCGGTCGCGATCAGGATCGAATCAACTTGGTGGAACGTTACAGCAAGGAACAGGGACTGTTCCGTACCGATGATGGGCCGGCGTTGAATTACACCAAGACGGTGTCGCTGGACCTAAGCACCGTCGAACCCAGTTTGGCGGGCCCCAAGCGACCGCAGGATCGCATTGCGCTCAAGGACATGAAGCAGTCCTTCAACGCCTCGTTAACCGCTCCGGTAGGAAAGACCGGTTTCGGTCTCGCCGAGTCCGCCTTGGGCAGCACGGCGACCGTCGCGAACAACGGCCAGAGTACCGAGATCACTCACGGCGCCGTCGTCATCGCCGCCATCACTTCGTGTACCAACACTAGCAATCCATCGGTCATGGTTGGCGCCGGACTGCTGGCCAAGAAGGCCGCCGACCGAGGCCTCAAAGTCCCAGCGCACGTGAAGACCAGTTTGGCTCCGGGGTCACGCGTGGTCACCGAATACCTGGACAAGGCACAATTGAGTGACAGCCTGGACGCGCTAGGGTTCAACACGGTCGGCTATGGATGCACGACCTGCATCGGAAACAGTGGGCCTCTGCCTGAACCGGTGGCCAACGCCATCAACAGTGGTGACTTGGTGGCGTCCGCCGTGTTGAGTGGCAACCGCAACTTCGAAGGCCGCGTCAATCCATTGACCAAGGCGAACTACCTGGCCAGCCCCCCGCTGGTGGTTGCTTACGCCTTGGCGGGTACCACCGACATCGACCTGATGTCCGAACCTCTTGGGACTGACGCCAGCGGTCAACCGGTGATGTTGAGCGATGTGTGGCCAACTACGGAAGAGATCGCCGAGACGATGGCGTCATCGATCCAGCCCGAGATGTTCACCAGCCAGTACTCGGCGGCGGTCGACGGCAACGAACTTTGGAACGCGATCGACGTAGAAGGCGGCGCCATCTACGGCTGGGACGAATCAAGCACCTACATCCATCACCCCCCGTTCCTGGACGCTGTCACGGGCCAGGACGTGCCCGACATCCTTCCCGTTCGAGGCGCGCGCGTGCTGGCGTTACTGGGTGACAGCGTGACGACCGACCACATCTCGCCTGCCGGGGCAATCGCTACTGATGGTCCCGCCGGCGGCTACCTTCAATCGCGCGGCGTTGACGTGCGTGACTTCAACAGCTTTGGATCACGACGCGGCAATGACCGTGTGATGGTCCGCGGCACGTTCGCCAACATCCGCATCCGCAACCAGTTGGCTCCGGGAACCGAAGGCGGTGTCACGCGCCACCTGCCTGATGGTGAGGTGATGAGCATTTACGATGCTTCGATGAAGTATCAGGCCGATGGAGTTCCGCTGGTCGTCTTGGCCGGAGCCGAGTACGGCACGGGCAGCAGCCGCGACTGGGCCGCGAAGGGCACGATGCTGCTGGGCGTCAAGGCGGTGATCGCGGCCAGCTACGAACGGATCCACCGGAGCAATCTGGTGGGGATGGGTGTGCTGCCCTTGGAATTTGCCGACAGTGCGACCTGGCAATCACTTGGGCTGACCGGCGAAGAGACCTTTAACATCCCCGAGTTGTCGAACGACTTGGAACCCCGTTCCACGATTCAAGTCACAGCGACAGCGGGCGACGGGAAAGCAACCACGTTCCCATGCGTCGTGCGCATCGACACTCCGGTGGAACTGCAGTACTACCGCAACGGAGGCATCCTACCGACCGTCCTACGGAATCTGTCAAAGTAGCATGTGGAGTGCGGTGGCTTGCCACCGCTTTCACCTTGCCGCGGAGCGGCGATCGCATCCAGCCTGGGACGCCAGCCAAAGGAACCGGTCATTCGGTCCGCCAAAGGGCGCGGAACGCCGATCGCGTGAGCAGCTGCCGATCAAGGTGCAAAGGGGTTCTTCCGCATCCCTTGAGGTTCTTGCACTTGCTGGGGGAAACTTGGCAGTTGGCGAGGCGGCGTTGGGGTCGAGGGGATCGGTGGACTCGCTGGCGTGCTTTCCCGAGCCGCCCAAGAGGCCGCATCGGATGCTGGGGCGGACGTCGCGTCAATCACGTTGCTTGCGGCCGGTGTCGGCGCTGCCGCGGCCGGCTGATCGCTGACAAGCGTCGTCATGGCACCACTCGTTGCACCCTCTTTGGTACGAGTGTCTTCGACGTGGATGCTAAGCCATTTCAAGGCCAATTCTTCGCCAGCATCGGGAACATAGCCATGGCCGTCACAGTTGACCTGCACGGCCCTGGCGTTGGAACCAACGGCGTGGGCGTACCGGAGCACTTCATTGGGCGTCGTGATTCGGTCCCGGCGCGAGTAAATCAACAGCGTGGGGACTGTTAACCGCTCGGCGTGAACCAAGGGCATGGACCGCTTCACTTCTTGCCCCAATCGGAAGGTGTCGACACCACGAATCCGTGCCACCGTCATCGCGCTGCCAAACTCCATTTCGCACGCGGGCGCGAACGCGACGCAGCCACGAATGCGGTCGTCGTGGGAGGCCAGCAACAGTGCTTGCTTGCCGCCACTGCTATGCCCGATGGTGTAGAGCTGATCCGAATCCAGTTCGGGGAACCGCTCCAGTGCAAAGGACATCGCGCGTTTGGCATTGATCAGCCCTGCCTTCGACTTGACGTACTGCCGAGTCATCTGGGCAATGTCCAACATCGTTGGGTCACGTTCGAAATCGGGCTGGCAACCATCCGTCTCGTAGGCCAGGATCGCAAATCCCTGCTCGACGTAAGGGAGCATCGGCTCGATGTCTTCGTCGCCTAGTATCATGCCCGAGAACAGATAGGCTCCGGAACCGTTGACAATCAGCGTCGGCAGTTTTGCC
>JBCCUO010000355.1:0-5016 GCA_039196805.1 Planctomycetota bacterium
AAGCTTCAGGTTCTTTTCAATCCAGTGAGCGGCAAACCGCAGGAAGAACATGATCGCCGACGTCCAGATGAACAGCATCTTGCCCTGGCCTGATGTGAACAGGTTGCCGGTGATGTTCTGGATCCATCCATCCGTTCCCAGTTCAACTGCCCCGACCAAGGCGTGGGTGAGAAACAGAATGAAGAGCAACACGGAACCAACCGAGAACTTGGTCAAGAAACCGACGGCAATCCAGAGCGAAACACCGACAATGACGCCCAGAATGAGTGAGCTCTCCCCCAACACCAACGGTGCGACATCGCCGTAGAAGAAGTAACCGATCAGGAAGCAAGCGACTACCGCACCCATGAGTCCGACGTCCTTGAACATCTCACCCAGGCTAAGGCCTTTCTCGGATGCTTCCGATTGTGGCATCTTTTGCCCAAAGAACATCAAGCCGTAAATGATCGTCGGAATCAGATACAGGGCTAACTGCCACTTCCAACCAATCTGCAGAAGGTCATCCATCACCCATCCGACGACCGCACCCAACACCATTCCGGCAGGCCAGCTGGCGTGCAGGATGTTGAGGTAGTGAGTTCGATTGTTGGGAAACAGCGTGGCGACCAAGGGGTTGGCCACTGCTTCCAGCGTTCCGTTCGCGTACGCGAAGATGAACATCCCGAGGTAGAGATACGTGTAAGCGTTCTCAGGACTGGATGCGGCGAACGTGACAACGGCCGATAGGACGTGACACACGAAAGCCAGTAAGACCAGCCAGCTGTAGCCGATCTTGTCGACGATCACGCCGCCGATGATGATGCCAAAGCAAAAACCGGTGAATCCTGCCCCTCCGATCACACCCAATTGAGATGCGGTGAAACCATATTCACCGCCCCAGTTATCCAGAATGCCACCGCGAATGGCGAAGCCGACGCCTGCGGCAAGGATCGCCATGAATCCTGCCCACAACAAACGTTTAGCGTTGGGCACAATGCCCGGGTCGTCGACACTACTCATCAGCAATTGCCTTGATAACGGAAGGATGGGTGCTCTTCGCGGAGGGTTTAGGCCGGAAATGCTGCCAGCCCAGCAGGCTCCCGTCAAGTATCGAGGACACGACGAGGGGCCACCCAAGACGGTAATTACCGAGATTCCGTCCTACTACCCGGATCGCTGCCCCAGTTTTCCAAGATTCGGTGAACTCGCACCCATCTTCCCGTCAGTGCCCGTGAGCTTTCTGACGGGCAAACCGGCAGGGGAGCTGGGTAGCCAATGAGCATCGCGTCCCTAGATGCCAACCTTTCCGACCCATGGGACAAGCCCGTCGGGGCGTCTGTTCTGCTCTTTCAAAGGCTCCCGCCTGCCTGGGCGATCGCGACGGGAGCCAAGAAGAGACTAGCGAAGAGGTCGAACGGGCGGAGAGTGTTCGGAAGTCGCCCTGGGACATCCTTGAGTGGAGGTGGACTACGTCAACGCATGGACGCTACGAGGGCGATCGCAAAAGAAAGCCGAGTTGTCCTCTCAGGCGAATGCAGGTGTTTCCGTGTAGAGTTCAAGGATCTGGCTTTGCACCTTTACTGCTCGTAGAAGCGTCCAAAGCTGATCGGGCGAAAACTCAATCGGACCGCCCAGAGTGAGCTCATCCATCTCTTCGGCCACCGCGGCGTGCTGGTCGGCCGCGGCCTCCAAGCGAAACGTGCAGTGTTTCCAGATGCGAACCAACGCGGCTTCGTCTTCCAGTTCACTTGGGTCCTTGCACTGGGACAGGATCATCACGCAGATCCGAGCGACGTCCACAGCGGGAAGGTCTGGCTGTAACGATTGCAGGCGTTCCGCAAGGGCTTGGCAAGTCATCATGAATTTGTGGCCAAAGAAGACTGGCTGAAAGAAAAGAGTTTCGGTCTCCCGATGTCCAACCCTAGGTTGTGGTTGCTGCCACGCAAACGCGTGCGCGAAAAAACGATCTGCGATCCGCACCGATGCAAACGACGACTTCAATCACTGCGACGCTAGCTGGGAACTCCGAGGGGTGGCCGCTTGGTCAAACGATAGGTGAGGCTGAAACTCCTTCAGCGTTTTCTCTCCGATCCCCGGCACCGCATCCAAGTCTTGCAGGCTATCAAACGGCCCATGGTTGGCTCGAAACTGGATGATTCGTTTCGCTAGCACCCCGCCCACGCCCGGCAGCAATGTCAACTCACTCTCGCGCGCTTGATTGACGTCGATGATCAGCGGCACTGGATCTGCGACGACCGATCCTTGGTCACCTTTTGCTAGCCCGGGCAACTGCGAAAGGATCACTGCAAGCATGACCAGCACGATCGACCCCTGCACTGTCGGCTTGGACAGCGGGCTCGCGGCTCCTTGAGTCGCGTAGCCACTGGGCGAGAGTGATTCGGCGCGGGATGATGAGTCGCTCACAAACGCCCTCTGATTTCGTTCCAGCTGACTTGAGTCGGCATCTTATCATCGTGCGGGAGTCAACATGACAATCGAATCCAAATCTACAGCGGATTATCGCACGGTTACTGCGGATGAAGCGCTCCGTGCGGACCTTTCTCAGTTGGTTCGGCTCGCGATCGCTGAAGACCTGGATCGAGCGTTGGATTGGACGACGGTTTGTCTGATCGATCCAGAGACCCCAGGCCAGTGTGATGTCGTCCCGCGTCAACCGGGAATTGCCGCTGGTGTCGTGCTGGTGCCCTGGATACTGGACGAGTTCGATGCTGAACTGAACGTGGAATTGTTGATCGACGACGGTCAGCCGCTGGTTCCGGGAACTCCCATCATACGTCTGAGCGGCAATGCGCGAGACTTGCTGACCGCGGAACGAACCATCCTGAATATCCTCAGTCGACTCTGTGGCGTCGCCACGCTGACCGGCCAATTTGTCAAGCGGATTGCCGGTGCGAAGTCCCGCTTGTACGACACTCGCAAGACCACTCCCGGCTGGCGTCGACTGGAGAAGTACGCCGTCCACTGCGGCGGTGGAAACAATCACCGAACCGGGTTGTTCGATGGTTTTCTGATCAAGGACAACCACCTGGCGTTAGGTGGGACGGGCGCCGATAAGCTTCCCGCTAGCGAAGCCGCCAAGCGAGCGATCCAGTGGCGGGGCGGAACCGTCGACAACATGCAGGCACCTGGCATCGTGGAGATCGAGGTGGACGGGTTAGATCAGCTGGAAGATGTCCTGCCAGCCAGCCCCGACATCGTGTTGGTCGACAACTTCACCATCGAACAGCTTCGACAAGCGGTCCGAATGCGCGACCGCATGAATCCGGCCGTCCAGCTGGAGGCATCGGGCAACGTCAAAATCGACACGATCGCGGAGATTGCCTCGACCGGCGTGGACCGCATCAGCAGTGGGGCTCTGACCCACCAAGCGACCTGGCTGGACCTGGGGCTGGACTGGTCCGGCGATTCGGCGAGCTAGAGTTCGGCCGATAGAATTCGGCCCAACTGCTAGCGCGCTCGCATGAACTCTCCAGCACCCATCCAGTCGCATCGCCAGTGGTGGGACTTCTTGCAGCCTGTCCTGGATGCCTCCGCCATCTTGGGCTCGCTGGCCGCTGTCAAATGGATCACTCGAGGCTACTTTGATGAGCTTGGCCTCTTCGTCGGTATGATCGCCGTCGTGGTCTTCCTGCTTTCATCCCAGTTGACCGGATTGCACCGGAGAACGGTGGGCGGGTCCGCTGACAGCGAAGTGTCGATGATCGCAGCCACCTGGGGACTGACGATCTTAGTCCTGGCCATGCTTGGGTTCGCGACCCGTTACGGGCAAGAGTTCGCTCGATCGAACATCGCCTTCTGGTTCATCCTGGCGCCGGCTCTGGTCGGGCTGGGGCGGATGTGCTTACGAATCGTCCAGCGCGGCCTTCTGCGCCGTGGCGTCGGGGTGCGACGAGTCGCCATTGCCGGCCTGAACGACCTGGGCCGTCAAACGGCCATGAACATCGAGAATGAGCCCGCACTTGGGCTGCGAATGTGTGGGTTCTTTGACGACCGAACCGAAACGCGTGCCGAGAAGTCGGCAAACGACGAAGCGTCCGATCAACGGTCGGGAATCGACGAGACCCTGCAAGGTGACCTGACTGAGTTGGTGCATCAAGCCAGAGAGGGCACGATCGACACGGTGATGATCACGTTACCGATGCGAGCCGAAGAGCGAATTCGATACTTGCTGGACCAGTTGAGTGATTCCACCGCGTCGGTCTACATCGTGCCGGACTTCTTTGTCTTCGAACTCTTGCACTCACGTTGGACCAACATGGGCGGCTTACCCGCAGTCAGCGTGTTCGAAAACCCGCTGTTTGGCGTCGATGGTCTCTGCAAGCGAATCGCGGACGTCACCTTGGCGATTGCCGGACTCATCGTCGCTTCGATTCCGATGTTGATGATTGCCTTCGCGGTGAAGCTGTCGTCGAAAGGCCCTGTTTTCTTCCGCCAAAGGCGATACGGATTGGACGGAAAGGTGATTCGCGTCTGGAAGTTTCGCTCGATGCGAACCTGTGATGACGGCGGCGTTGTCAAGCAAGCTACCAAAGGTGATCCTCGCGTCACCCGCGTCGGAGCCGTCCTCCGGAAGACGAGTCTGGATGAGCTGCCGCAGTTGTTTAATGTGATTGACGGCAGCATGTCGCTGGTCGGGCCTCGACCTCATGCCAGCGCTCACAACGAACAGTATCGCAGCCTGATCCGGGGTTACATGTTGCGACACAAGGTCAAGCCCGGCATCACCGGTTTGGCCCAAGTCAATGGCTGTCGAGGCGAGACGGACACGATCGACAAGATGGAACGACGAATCGAATGGGATCATCGGTATATCCGAGGCTGGTCCTTCTGGCTGGACCTTAAAATCCTGTTCCGCACCGTGTTCATCGTCTGGAAACAGCCTGAGGCCTATTGATACGAACCGGGACTCCGGTGCAATCGTTGCATGGTGACATGGCGATCCAGCGTTCCCCGCTGGGGAGCTGGTTCCGGTGCCCCGCCCTCCCGTTCGTTGACCTACCGTTTGATATCCGGGGG
>JBCCUO010000356.1:0-5002 GCA_039196805.1 Planctomycetota bacterium
ATCAGCGACATTCATGGAAACCTCGAGGCGCTGCTTGCCGTTTTGGATGACATCCAGAGCGTCGGTGTGGACGAGATCTACTGTTTGGGCGATATCATTGGCTACGGCCCGAATCCCTGTGAGTGCTTGGACAACGTGATCCGGCACGCGGGGAAAACGATTTTGGGTAACCACGATCAAGCTGCGCTGTTCGATCCAGACGGGTTCAACCCGATGGCGCTGCAAGCGATCTATTGGACGCGGGACCAGCTGGACAACGGGCCCGGGTCGTCGGCACAGGTCAACAAGCGCTGGGACTTTCTGGGCGAACTACCGCGGTCGGTTGATGACGGTGAGTTCAAGTTCGTTCATGGTTCGCCGCGTGATCCGACGAACGAGTACGTCTTTCCCGAACACGTCTTTGACACGCGCAAAATGGAGATCTTGTTCGGCAAAGTCGACCAGTTCTGCTTCATGGGGCACACCCACTTGCCCGGCGTATTCACGACGGAGTGCGAATTCGTTTCGCCCGAAGAGTGCGATTACACCTACCAGTTCGAGGCATCCAAATGCTTGGTCAACGTGGGTAGCGTCGGCCAGCCCAGGGACGATGATTCGCGAGCCTGCTACACGATCCTGGACAAAGAGGCGCGGGCGATTACTTTTCGCCGCATCGAGTACGACGTCGAAAAGACGTCGCAGAAGATCTATGATATCCCCGACTTGCCCAACAGCTTGGGCGATCGTTTGAAGCATGGCCGTTGATTGATTCGGCTTCCCACTTGCAACGGCCCGGAACGTGACGCGCACTGCGATCCTGAGTGACATTCATGGCAACCTGATCGCTTTGGAAGCGGTCCTTGCCGACATCAAAACGCAAAGCGTTGATCGCATTGTTTGCTTGGGCGATGTCGTCGGTTACGGACCGGAACCGTGCGCGTGTCTGGACCAGGCGATGGAGTTCTCGCTCTGCATCTTGGGTAATCACGACAGCAGTGCGCTGTTTGATCCCGAGGGGTTCAATGTCGCCGCTGAGCAAGCGATTCTCTGGACACGAGATCAACTCGAATGCGGTCGCGATGGCCCCGAGGCGAGTCGTCGAAGGATGGAGTTTCTGTGCGAATTGCCGCGGCTGGTTCGCGAAGAGAACGATCTATTCGTTCATGGATCCCCGCGTGGTCCGACCAATGAATATGTCTTTCCCGAAGACATCCAGAACAACAAGAAGATGGAGAAACTATTCTCGATGGTGCCGCACGTCTGCTTTCAAGGGCACACGCACGTGCCGGGTATCTTCACGGCGGACCATCAGTTTCTGCGGCCCAATCAATTGATCACCGGCTACAGCGTGGCGGACGCCAACGAACGGGTGATGATCAACGTGGGCAGCGTCGGACAACCAAGGGATGGCGATTCGCGAAGTTGTTACGTGATTCGCAGCAACGATGTGATCGAGTTCCGTCGCGTTGAATACGACATCGAATCGGTCGTCAAAGCGATCGAGGCGGAGGAAGAACTCGATAACTTTCTGGGCTATCGCCTCCGCGAAGGCAGATGACGCCGGCTGCGAATGGCTGCGATGTGCAAGCGGCAAACGCATGTTAGTGGTCAACGTACCAAGTGGTTGGAGCGTCGTCATGAAACCGCACGCCGTAAACGGCATCGGCAAGTAACGGGTCAGTATCGGCTAGTTCAATCGCGAACTGCCCCCAGCCGGGCTCGGCCGGATTTGCAATTTCGACGGCATGAAGCCCAAGTTTCGTGTCGCTGATTTCATTCGCGATGTCCGGGTGTTGCTTCAAGAAGCATTCAGCTTCCCGCATGAAGCTGTTCAGTGAACCCAACAGTCGCTGGAACAGCTGGCGTTGAGGTCTTGTTGGCCCGCGATCATCAGCGACGATGCGTACGGTGAAGTCGCGTTCCGCCACTCTCGTCGCCGTCCAGATACCATCGTCGTATTCGATTTGCCCGAATTCAATGTCGTTGAGCGTCAGTCGTTTGCCAAACAGCCGATCGATCCATCTCATCGTGGGTGACGCTCATGTTACGAACGATTGCCGACATCAAGAACGGGCGTTTGGTGTTTCGTTGCATTGACGGCGCAAGCCTTCCTTTCGCTCCGCCCGGTTCTGGTGCTGTGTCGTACTCGTGCTCTTGCTCGAAACGGGCACCGGCGCCTGAATCAACCTTCAACAGCGATCGACGTGGCGTCAAGAGGGGCGACACGACAGATCGTCGGTAGGCGATCGATTCCCAACACGAGCACCGCGACGCTGAGCACGCGCGGGGAGTACGAGGCTAAGCGTCCGATCGATAGACAAATTTGATCGGCGCGTCGACATCGGGATGCAAGCTCTTGTGGACCGGACACTTCTTTGCGGCCGCTTCCAGTCGCTCCCGCAGTGAGGTGTCTGGCACCGCGTCGGCAGGCACGTGGACGATGGTGATCAGACGGCCGATGCGGCGAACCGGATCCGCGACCATCTGCTTTTCAACCTCGATGGTCGCCCCGCGTAGATCCAAGTCGTGTCGGTCGGCCACCAAGCCCAAGATCGTCAGCACACAGGTGCCCAAAGCGGTTGCGACCAGGTCGGTCGGCGAAAAGTCTTCTCCCAGACCGCCGTTGTCCTTGGGGGCATCCGTTGTCAGCACAGCGCCGCTCGGGCCGTGCTTGGCTTCGCAGTGAAGTTGGCCTTGATACGTGACTGAAATCTTGACGGACATGAAGCGTCATTGGATCGTGGACTTGGGCGCGGTGGCGTCCCTGGTGGTGAGGCGGCGAAGCGTGAGTGTATCGCCGGACCGATGAATCTGAATCCCGCCTGGCAATTGTGTTGCATGCACCGATCCGTCATCGGTCCGCTGATTGGCAAGGACCGGGGGCTCGGAGTCTCGAATCAGCCTTGCCAGTTCGGTCCACCGATCCGCCCTCATGACACCGCGTGGCCAGTCGATACGGTCCCAGACAGCCTGCAGGGCCGCAATTACCGTCGCTTGCGTCGTCGTGTCGTCGATGAGATGGATGGTGACACGGTTCGGCGGATGAATCGCGACGCGCTCCTTGATCCAGCGCCGGGCTTGATCGTCGATCGTCTCGCGCCACTTCGACTGAGAGTCGATCAGTCGCAAGATTGCCTCGTCTGCGGCGGGGTAACGTGAGTGGATCAGCGGCAACAGCGTTTGCCGAATCCAGTTGCGAGAATAGTCGGTTTGCTGGTTGCTTGAGTCCTCACGCCACGACTGCCCAATCTCACGCAGTGCCCGACGGATCGTATCGCGTCGGACTTGCAGCAGCGGCCGAGCCAAGACCAGTTCGTCGCCAAGGTCTCGAAAGGGCGGGATCGCGGTAAGCCCACGTGGTCCGGTCCCGCGCAACAAATGGTGCAGGAGCGTCTCCACATTGTCATCGGCAGAGTGAGCAACGGCCAGGTAGCGTGTGCCCAGACGCTGGCCAATCCGCTGCAAGGACTGGTAACGAACGTCGCGAAGGGACTCCTCCGACGACGCTTGTGTTGGGCCATTTTCAGTCACGCGGCCACTTTCGATCACACAGCGAATCTCGAGATCGTCTGCAAGAGCGCGCACGAAGTCGGCATCCGCATCGGATTCGGCGCCTCGTAGGCGGTGGTTGTAATGAGCGACCACCAATTCCCCGCAAGTGGCTCCCGATACTGACATTGGCTGGCGAATCGCGTGCAGCGCCCTGAGCAAGGCGACGCTGTCGGCGCCCCCGCTGCAGCCGACCAAGACTCCAACGCCACCGTGTCGCTCAGTCGGCCACACGGCCTCAATCGCCCGCAGAAGGTCTGGCCAGTGGCCGAGCCGTGATGATGCGTCTGCTGTTTCCGTTGGATCCTGCACTGTTCTTTTCTTGTTGCAACTTCGTTACTCGGTCTCGTGCCACATCGTCGGCTTCCAGACCGGTGGTGTGCAACCGTACGAGCCGCTTAGCGTTGGTAGGGACCATACCGACTGGATGATCTCAACCCGACGCGCCAGATTTGAAGTTGCGTTTGCTGGTTTGTCGGACAAGCTTCGGACCGCGAATTGCGAGAAAACCAAAGGACATCCGCTTTCACTCTCCTTCCGGGAGGGCCGGAGAGGGTCTGTTCTGAGCCCTCCCGGGCCGAGGGCACCGACGCGCAGCGTTGGTCTGCGTCCGACCCTCCCGCAAGTGGGAGGATGACTCTACGAACGCAACTACAACACGCGTCACGAGGGATGTTCGCACCGACGCGACAGTTCGTGACGTAGATCCTTCGCTGACAAACTTGTTGATTTACTCTCAGCCCGAAACGCGAGCGAATAGGTCCATCGCTGGAGCTTCTGGCTGAGACCATGCCGCTAGACTCACACCCAATGACTAAATCAACAAGCCGTGACGCGTCGGGTTGGGATGCCAAGCAGTTCGTGAGGCACCAGCTTACCAGCGTCCGCTGTAGTGATCTGACGTGACGATGCGTCGGGCTTCCTGGCTGATGCCATACGCCAGGTTGGGTTGGTTGAGCTCCAGGAACAGCGTGTACTTCTGGTGCGCGGCATCGGAGTAAACGACCGGCGCGTGAGTCAACCTCAGGAAATGGATGGGTACCCCGTTCCATCGGCGTGTGTAGGCGCCTGCTTCCAAGCTGGCTTCCGTGGCCAATCCGTAGTCGCTCGCCATCGTGGTGACGATCTGACGCGGGTCTCCGACGAACCCGTGAACCTGGATGCGTTGGACCTTGCCGCTGCGGTCAAAAAAGTAGGTCAGCGTTCCGGCCACGTCGACGGCTTTCGTGCCCGTTACCACGGGTACTCGAAGTGCCTCCAGATTCATATCGCTCAGCACCGTCGTGACACGTGAAAAGCGATTCAGTACCCAGTGGGTGTCGATGTCGAATCTCAACACCTGACGCAGATCGGTGGTCTGCATGCCAACCAATGAAGGAGTCGCAGACGGATCCGACGGCAAGGCTCCCAGTTTGCGGGCCAGTTCCTCGTCGTACCGATACTTCGACGGATCGGCCGGGCGAAGCGTCTCGAC
>JBCCUO010000357.1:0-5001 GCA_039196805.1 Planctomycetota bacterium
CTTGACTGCTCGACAGAGCTTTCCTAGGCTTCCTATTCAGCAGGCGACGTGGCCAAGTGGCTAAGGCGAAGGATTGCAAATCCTTTATTCGTGGGTTCGAATCCCACCGTCGCCTCTGCAATTTACGGTAATTCGGAATTCTGGGGCGTGTCTTGGTCACCAGTTTGGTCACCAGCCCAATTCGTTTCGGCGAATTTGCGAAACACCTCGACATCTGGCGGAGCGAATCGATGCTTCGCGTCCCAGGCACGAAAGGCTTCCCGGCGATGAGAACGGCGGGGCGGGACCACCGGCGGCGACGGTCAGATTCTCATTCAGGGCGAGTGGCGTGAGCTGCCATGGCACTTCAAGCGGGCGGGGGCGGTCACCCGCGAGATGATTGGGGCTTGGTCTGAGCAAGCAAAAGAACCCCGCACGCGACTCTGATTGACCATCGTTTCCAGGCCGTGTCAATTGCTATGCCTATGAACGTTCTCGATCAGCAAATCGGATACTATAAGGCCCGCGCGGACGAGTATGACGAGTGGTTCTTTCGAAAGGGGCGGTACGATCGCGGGCCCGAGCTGAATCAGCTTTGGCACAGCGATGTCGCTGCTGTTCGTCGTGCTCTTGAAGCATTCAAACCAAGCGGTGAAGTGTTGGAACTGGCCTGCGGGACTGGCCTATGGACAAACCAACTCGCTGAATGCGCAGATTCTGTTCTTGCTGTTGATGCTGCAGAAGAGATGCTCACCGTCAACAAACGCCGCGTCGCGCGACCAAACGTCGCGTACGAACTTGGGGACATCTACCAGTGGGCAACTCAACGCAAGTTCGACTGCGTGTTCTTTGGGTTTTGGCTCTCGCACGTTCCGGAAGATCGGTTTCAGAGCTTTTGGCAGCTCGTACGTTCGGTGCTCAAACCCAATGGTCGTGTCTTTTTTGTCGACTCGCTTCCAAATCCCGAGTCCGGGGCAAGCAACCATCCTGTCGCTGATGCGTCAGCCACGGTTCAGGAACGTTTTCTGAACGACGGCCGGAGGTTTCAAATCATCAAGAGATACTTCGATGTAGATGACCTTCGAAGCACGCTGTGTGAATTCGGATGGCAAGTAAGTCTGCGGACAACGCCAAACTTCTTTCTGTACGGAGAGCTGGCGTTTACATCTAAAGGCGATCGATCCGATTCACTTGGATCGTGGTAGCCTATCCCCGCGTGACGGGTTTGTCATCAATCTCGATGACCCGCTTGCGTGAGGAAACGTTAGTTGGCTTCAACACGACGCCAGCTACCAGCAGCGATTTCAAAGTCGCCCGTTGCTTCGCTGGTCGTGTATGTGCCACGAAGCCGAAACTGCATCGAGTCAGCAGGTGTCGATGACCATCCAGTGAAGTCACCCATCAGCAAGTTGGTGTCGGTCTGCGTGGCGCTCATGACGACTTTCGCCTTCATCGTCTTTTCTGAGTTGCCTGGCGCGAATGCAACGCAGTAGCCCGCGGTCGGGTCAAGGGAGCTCGCATTCGCAAAAGTGATCGAATACCACTCTGCACTCCCAGGAAGGAGTGATTCGTCGATCGACACCGTATCGATGACATCACCAGGGAGATTCTGATCATTCGCGTAACTCAGTTGGACCAAGAGGATGCCGTTGTCCGGGCCGTGGTCTTCTGCGTAAACATCGAAGGATGTAAGTGACCATGAAACCGCCTCGGGAGGGAGCTCAGGGATGAAGTACTGCCCAACGGTCGTGATGTCATCAACGTCGACTGTTTGTGTCCCAAGCTCTTCTTGCGACTTGAGCACTTCTGGGCCGACAGTTGCTTCGCTTACGTTGGCTGGCGCGTAGTCGACTCGGTAAATGAACGTCGCATCGCCAAACCGACCAATTCCCGCTATCTGAGCAACGTCGTTTTCGTTGTCGCTCAGGTCACCGTCTTCAGGGTCAAGAAACTTGAAGGAAATCTTCTCGCCGGAGTTGCCGACCGATATTTCGGTCTCAACGTCATGTTGATAGTTGTTTCGCCAAAATGGGTCCAAGCGGATGCGAGCGCGACCGAACTCAACGCCAGACATGGCAAGTAGTCTCGCGTAGGTCTGGTTGTTGTTTGATCGGGTAACCCTGGCTTGGAGTCGACCGAGGTGCGATGCTGTGAGTCCAATCATCGTCACGACCATCGCGATTGCCAGCACGGCTAAATAGACGGTGCCGCCTTTTGCTCGACGCATCTCATATCGCCTTTTCTATGTTTGCGTTGTCAACTCTTAAACGTGGTTCAGTGAATGACACTGGAGAAGCACGGCCGATGCAATGCGCTGCGGTTTTGTGTGGAACGATCCTGTTGGATCGAACGTTCGCATTGCAAGCGTTGGGCGGCGGACATCCCACGCCCACAGCTCCCGCAGTGTTGTCCTGCGACGCGTGGCATCGCAAAGAACATCGCGGTGACCCAACGCCCCACATTGGGTCACCGCGCAACAAGAGTGTCCGTAATCGCCTGGGAAGGCGAGCGTCAGTTGAGCCCCAAAAGGTCGCACGCAAATGCATACGGCGCGCTCAGTAATCGAAGGACTCCGTGGAATGTCGTCAGTTTGAATCATCCTGCTGTCACGATCGATAGAATCGGCCCACCCCTGCCCCGGAACGAACGCCCTGCCGGCTCTGCTCAAGAGGGACCCGACAGGCGTTCGTTCCTCTAACCCCCTGATTTGATCGCGTTTGCACAACGCATCGGCTCGAGTTTCCGGGGATTCGCAGCTTCTGCGGAGACATCCGATGGCGTCAGGCGATTTGAGAGCTCTGCATGGCGAGTCGGCTACGTCGTCGTCCGGCGTCGCTGTGGTGAATCAGCGCGGTTGCGGTTTGGGGCCGCCTGAGTCTCTTGATCTTCTGGGTGGGCAGAAGATAATTCGAAGCGTGAGGAACGAGCCGCGACGCGTGCTCTTGCTTTGTTGATTCTTTGGATTCGCCGTTCCGATTTGCCGTTCTCGATCGACGCCCACAACGCTTCATCGCCTCGGTGTTGCTGGTCGTGTTGGCGATTGCGCTTTCCGGGGTGGCCATCTTGCCGGAACGGTCGACGCCTAAGCGGGATACTCCGACCGAACGATTTCCGTGCGAACACTGCGCTTGCGGCTGTTCCACAGCGGAATTCTGCTGGGATTCCTGCTGCTGTCATTCCGACCTGGAGAAGCTCCAGTGGGCACGTCGTGAAGGGGTGACGCCTCCCGATTTTCTCGTCAAGCGTGTCGCCGCCGCAGCCAGCTGTGTGACGGAATCAAATAGCAAGTGCTGCTGTTGCCAAACAACCACTGAAGCGGCCCGCCCTGGCGACTCGTCCGACTCGCTGGCGCCGGGGCCTATGCCACCCAACCACGCGACGAATGCAGGCCAATCCAAGGTCGTTCTGGTTTGGGCGGCGGCAAAGTGCCGTGGGTTGGACCTGGTCTGGTCCGTTCTCTTTACCGGCCTATTTGTTGACGTGGAACCGTGCATTGTGCCCGCAGCGATTGTGATTTTGCGATGCGGGCCCTCGGACGACGTCGGCTCATCACGCGTTGATGCACCGGAGCCGCCGGTTCCTTGGTGCGTCGCCTGATCTCCCCGGCATGCTGCTGGTTCATTGACACCGTTGTTTTCTGATCCCTGGGGTCGGCCCGCTTTGCGCGCTGAGTGCACGCCGTTGCCCGCCCAGTGGGTTGGACATTCGCTCCCGCGTGGACACGGGCGAAGGCTCGTTCCTCACACCGACGTGATCTTCGTACCGATCACGTGGGAGCGATCTACGCCGATCCGGCACCTCGGTCGTCAGCACAGCATCGCGCGCCGGAAAACCATCATCCCATTCGCAATCGGCGCCAGAGGTCCGCTTTGGCTGTCCAGTCTGGAGCTACGCGCGTACTTCGCCGCGATTACCGAAACCCCCTTCCATTTCATACGGCAACTCCAATGCCCCCATTTCACTTACGTCGCCGCGCGGCATTCACCCTGATCGAACTCTTGGTGGTGATTGCCATCATCGGCATCCTTGTTGGACTGCTGCTGCCAGCGGTCCAGGCGGCTCGCGAAGCCGCCAGGCGAATGAGCTGCAGCAACAACCTGAGGCAAGTCGGGCTTGCCCTGCACAACTATGAAGCGACTTATCGAATGTTGCCGCCCGCGGGACGCCGCGACGCGGACTTCTCCGTTCAAGCCAGGTTGCTTCCTTTCCTAGAACAGTCGGGCCTTTACGAGCAACTTTCGTTCGATGTCCCCGCATTCTCGGGCGGCTGGTCCGGCAAGGTTCCGCATCCCAAAAACGAAGCCGCGTTTGCGACCCCGATCGCGACGTTTCTATGCCCCAGTGATCCCGCGGAGGCGACAACCACGGTGACCGTAGGCGACGAAAACTATGCGTATGGACGCAACAACTACATGGCCAGCTTTGGCAGCAACCGAAAGCAGAACTATGACTTTCGATGGAAGACAGATGGCCTATTCTTCGAGCCCTACGGCGTCCGATTCAGTCATGTGATCGACGGTCTCTCGAACACCGTGATGTTCAGTGAAACGGTTCGCAGCCGCGGATCGGACCAGACTCGGCCGGCGGGAGATCTGCCACCTCGACCTTACGCGTTGACGCTCAATGGGTCCTCGGGCGTGGGGCCTCGGAAAGGCCCTGTACAGGGAATGCCGGGAACCGGTGGCCCGTGGGCGAACTACCTGAACGATCGAGGCATGATTCACAACCCGGAGGTTGAGCAGTTCTGGAATCAGTTCGATCGTTGGCGTGGAGGGGACAGTGCCGCGATTCGTGGTCGCGGTATGAGCTGGGCGTTCACGGGCGCTATCAACTCGATGACCAACGGTTACCTCACGCCCAACAGTCATACGCCTGACATCGTTACTCACTGGACCGGCTACTTTGCCCCACGCAGCTACCACACCGGTGGTGCTCACGTCTTGATGGCGGACGGATCGGTTCAGTTCCTGACCGATAGCACCGACACCAAGTTGCACCGTGATTTGCACAGTGCGGACGGCC
>JBCCUO010000358.1:0-4993 GCA_039196805.1 Planctomycetota bacterium
GAGCGTTTGCATGAAATGGCCACGGTCGCTCCGCTGACCAACACTCGGGTGCAACCACGTGGCTTTTTGGGCTCCCGGCTGGTCCCGCGTGACCATTGCCAACGCCTCCGCCAGCGACAGCGCTGCCGCAGACCTGCTGGCTGGAAGCTCAGCCAGCTCTCCGCGCAAAGATTCGGCCATCCGGCAGGCATAGCGGTCCGCGTCGAACTCTGTGAGGTAGGCGACCCACCTGAGTACCAGCAACGTCAGTCCAATCGCCGATACGCTTCCCACCGACCCCGCCCAGGGCCAGTCTTGAAGTAGGTAACTGATCGCCATGCCGGCACCCCAAGCGGGCAAGACGGAAAACATCCGCAGCGGAACATGAAAACGCTTCAGGTGAGCGACCTCGTGCAGCACGATCATGCCAATCTGGTCAGGGCGCATTTCGTCCAGAATTCGGTCTGAGACAACCAGGCTCCGAAGTCCGGGGACGAAACCAGCAACCAAGGCGTTGTAGCTGCGGTTGCCCGTGTTCCAGCGAATCGGGGGCGTTCCACGCAACCGACACCGCTGTAAAATCAGTTGGATCCAGTCGAAAGACTGGTCCAGCGGTTCGGTATGGAGCAATCGCCTGACCAGGACGGGAATCCCGAGGGGCACGGTGATGGCCATCATCACGATCGTGGCCCAAGTGGCTTGGTTTTCCGTGATGGGCAATGACCGGATCAGGTCGGTCAATAGCAGGATCAGCAACACGGGCACGATCAACCAGGCTGCACCTGAGCGAAAAGCGGCCAAGACGGTCTTGACGTGATCAGTCAGTGACAAGTCCGTGTAGCCCAACACCATCCCATAGAGATTTTCTGCCGACCACGCAGACAGGATGATGACGACTCCGGGGATCAGCAGCAGCAACGATTGAGCCGCCATCGAGTGTTCGACCACCGGGATTTGTGCGATCCATTGTCCGTAACCAAACCCGGCCGAGCAGATCACGATCACGCCCAGGCCCAGCCAGCGCATCCCCTCCAGTTGTCGTTCCACCCAGATCGCGCCGGTCACTTCTCTGACGTCCTTCGACAAGACCTGCTTGGCGATCATTCGAGCGCCGACATGGCTAAGCATCGCCCATCCCAGCAAGAGTCCCGCGGTCGCCATTAGGGTCCGCTGCGGATCGATCGAAAGCCAATCCACCGATCCGCCGCTGAGCGACAAGACTATCAGTAGAAATAGATACAGCGGCATAAAGGTTCTCTGTCTCCCTCTGGCAGATCGAGCCTTGTCGAAGGGATGCGTTGAGGGGAGGGACGCGAAATGTCGATCTACCGCAGCGGTGCGGTTAAGACCGGAGTGTAGACCGTGGATGACTTTGCCGCTGACTCAAAGACACGGTTGGTGACCCGATTCGCACTGCCTGCTCCGATCATGCCGATCATTCGGGTCGACCGTCGGAGAGGCCGCCTACGAACGACGACGCCGAGTTGATACGATGCCGAGCCTCCCAGTCGCGGCGACGCGGTTGGGACTCTTTGACACAGCCCCAAAATCGATCAATCGTCGTCCATGGAAGCCGGAATCGTAGGTCTACCGAACGTTGGAAAAAGCACGCTGTTCAATGCGTTGACCAGTTCCAAGGCGGCTCAGAGTGCCAACTATCCGTTCTGCACGATCGAGCCGAATGAAGGGATTGTGAGCGTCCCCGACTCGCGACTCGAGCGGATCCAGGCCCATATCACGACGAAAAAAGTCGTGCCCGCAGCGCTGAAGCTGGTCGACATCGCGGGGATCGTCAAAGGGGCAAGCGAAGGCGAAGGCTTGGGAAACAAGTTCCTTAGCCACATCCGAGAAGTAGACGCGATCTTGCAGGTCGTCCGCTGTTTCGAAGATCCTGATGTGACTCACGTTTCCGGTGACGTCGACCCGATTGCGGACATCGAAACGATCGAGTTGGAACTAACCTTGGCTGACATGCAGTCGCTTGAGAACGCCCTGAGCAAGGCGCAGCGGTCCGCTCGCAGCGGCGACAAAGAAGCGAAGCTACGCGTGTCCGCCATCGAGAAGTGCAGTGCTCACCTGGACAGCGGCCAGCCGCTCCGGACCCTCGCATTGAGCGAGGCGGAGGAAAAGGCGATGAGCAGCTTCGGTCTGATGACGGCCAAACCGATCCTGTACGTCGCCAACGTCGACGAGAACGACTTGCAGGGTGAGCACGAGTTGGTGACGCGCGTCCGCGAGTACGCCAAAGAAGCGGGGGCCAACGTGGTTTGCGTTTGCGCCAAGCTGGAGTCGGAGATCGCGGAGTTGGACGAGGAGGAACGGGACGAAATGCTGGCGGACGTTGGATTGTCCGAGCCGGCCCTGAACACGATCGCACGTGCGGCCTACAAGACGCTGGGACTGGAAAGCTACTTCACGGCCGGCGAGCAGGAGGTTCGAGCTTGGACGATCCCGACGGGCGCCACCGCCCCGCAGGCCGCCGGAGTGATCCATACCGACTTTGAACGTGGCTTCATCCGGGCCGAGGTCTACTCATTGGAAGACCTGGAGGAGTACGGTTCGGAGAAGGAGATTCGACAAGCCGGTAAACTGAGAGTGGAAGGGAAGACGTACGTTGTCCAAGACGGCGACATCTGCCACTTCCTGTTCAACGTTTGAGTTCGAGACAGCCACCACTCGAGACTCAAACCCGAAACGCTAGTTTTGAAGTCGCGCACTTCGTTGTCCCGCAACGGTTTTCACCGCAAACCACGATTTCCTGAAAGACACTCTCCCTCCGGGAGAGTCGGCCTCTAAGGGCCGGAGAGGGTCCTTGCTGAGCCCTCCCCGGCCGAGGGCACCGACGCGCAGCGTTGGTCTGTGTCCGACCCTCCCGCAAACGGGAGGGTGTCTAATTCAGCGCAACTTCAAAACGCGTCAGCAAGGAATCGAAACACAACGAGTCGCCTAGCGAACACTGCGGGCAACGAAGACGACTCAACCACACGACTTCAACTATCCCCATCCCCTTTCCCGCCCCCCTCGGATACTGACCGATGAAGCTGCTCGCGATCTTTTTTGCCCTTTGTGTCGCACTGTGCTGGGGCATGTATGGCCCGACCCTCACCAACGCTCGGGCGCCCGCTGATGGAGCGGTCAAGTGGGGACCGTTCAAGGCCTACGTGTTCATCGGTGTCGCCTACCTGGTGATTGCGGTGGCGGGCGGGGCGATCATGATGCGGACCGCCTTCAACGACAACTTTGACTACACGGGACCCTATTGGCCCGCCGCCAAGTGGGGCTTCTTGGCCGGATCTTTGGGCGCGTTGGGAGCGTTGGCGCTGACGTTTGCGTTGACCAAAGCTGGCGGGAAGCCAGCCTACGTGATGCCAATCGTCTTCGGCGGTGCAGTCACGGTCAACGCGATCGCTGCCTACTTCAGCTTGCATCAAGGTGAATCGGTCAACCCGTTGATGTGGGTCGGAATGGGATTGGTTGCTTGTGGCATTTGCTTGACCGCCGGCTACACGCCTCACGGGCATGCGCCACCCAAGAAACCGGATGCGGAAGCGACCGAGTCCGTCGGAGCCGAGCTGGATCACTCGGCCATGGCACCTGAAACGCCGTCGGTCGAAAAGGACGCCAGCGTCAGCTGATCGGGAGTCGTCGTGGCATCTGAGATGGAACCGACAGGCAGCGACACGCTGATGCTTCGTGTGCGCGAGATTGACCAGCAGGTCGCTCACGTGTGGATGATCCGTACCTTCCTGAAGCATAGTGATGAAGCGGAGGAAGACGAGGACCTGCGCGACATCGTGCGTGACTTGTACGACTTCATTCTGGCCGTTGGTGCCATCGAAGACGTGCAAGACGCAGCCGTCTACCTGAAGATGGCGAAAAAGAAGCTCAAGCGACTTCGTCGCGCGACGGAGTTGTATCAGGAGATTCAACCGGAAGTCAGCGGTCACACGAACTACGTGATGGCGGCCAAATCATTGCAAATCGCCACCGACCGGATCGCTTCGATTCTTGACTCGCCGTGATCTGCCGGGACAACTGAGTCAGTCCAGGGTCACCCAACCTGGTCGGCTGGGGCGGCTGCGTTTTCGTTGATGAGCGTCCACCAGCGGGGAAAGCATCAAGGTCTGTTCCACAACGGCGATCAAGACATGCGGATCGATTGGCTTGAACAGGCAACGCGTGGGCGAGTCCAGCGTCTCGGTTCGTTTCTCCAGTCCGGCCCACTGCCCCCCAGCGATCAGGATCGCAGCCAAAGGATCCGTTGTCCGCGTGGATCGATCGTGGCGAATCGCCTTCAACTGTCCCAGCGTCCCGGCTGCGTCATCGCCGACATCCCAAACCACCAGATCGATGGAGCTGGTCTCCATCGCTTCTCTCGCCGCCGACAAATTGGCCGCGCAAACGCAGCGATAGCCTTGCGTGTGCAAGACTCCCGCCAACGTGATCAGCGATAGCGGAGCCGTGTCGACGACTAGCACACTGCCCCGAGTCAACTGGGACGCTGGTCCGGGCGTCGGATGAGATGGGTCGATGTGTTTCACAGAAGTCACCCAGCGAAAAGCTGCGGATCGGAATCCAGTGAGTCTCGCGTAGCACTTCGGTCCCAACCGCCACAAGACCGCTCCGGTTGCGTTCGGGCGGCATCAGCGAAACAATCCCTCCTGCCGATGGTCCGCAACGTGGTTGGGGGGAAGAAGACCCTCATGCGATGGCTCGGCATGATCCCCGGAATCTCCTTGAAATGAATTCGATGCCCGACGACCCCAACGGCAATCAAGACCGCGACGTAACCGATCCGCGAGTAGCGCGGCGATTGAAATTGGACCAGATTCTGAAGCGTGGGATCGATCCGTACGGCAGCCGGTTCGACGATCGTTCCCTGGTCAGCCAATGCCGCGAGCTATCGGCAGAGATTCGTTTTCAACAGCAGGATGGCACGCTTCTGGAGTTGCCAGACGTTCAATCGGACGACATCGACTATCGACAATGGAAGTCCGACAATAGCCCGGGCGAA
>JBCCUO010000359.1:0-4992 GCA_039196805.1 Planctomycetota bacterium
GTCGTCATGATTTGGTTGACGCATTGGTTGAAGCGGACGCGTTTGATCGATGACACTGCCGGACTCGGGATTGTTTTCTCGGCGATGTTCAGCGTCGGAATCTTGCTGGTCAGCCAAAATCTTCGGAACACTCACTTTCACGCCGACTGCATCATTGATGGGAATTTGGCTCTGGCACCATTGGATCGGCTGATCGTAGCTTCGCGAGACTTTGGGCCAAAGGCCTTTGTGATCATGAGTGTGATGTCGCTTTCGGTACTCGGTTTCATTCTGTTGAGCTACAAAGAGTTGAAGCTGATGCTGTTTGACCCCGGTTTAGCCAGGCAGTTTGGGTTTCGTCCGGGGCTGTTGCAGTTCTTGTGGCTGAGCGTCGTTTCCATGACGACGGTGGCCGCATTTGAAGTTGCTGGCTCGATCCTGATCGTCGCGCTGATGATTGCTCCTCCGGCGGCCGCCTACCTGCTAACGAGGCGTCTGAGCCGATTGTTGATGGTGGCTGTCGGCCTGGCCGCGCTGAGTTCGGTTGGCGGATTCTTTATGGCTCGATGGTTGGATGTTTCTCCGACCGGCCCGATCGCCTCCGTATCGGGCGGGATTTTCCTTCTCGTTTTCACGTTGGCGCCCGGACGCGGTTGGCTGGCCGCGATCCGCCGCCGCCAACGTCAGCGAGCGGAAACTCAGCTCTATCTGTTAATGGAAGCGGTCGCTCGGGACGAAAATCCGTCTTCGGGGAACGCGAAACGTTCGCTCTCCGATCGCTTGAATTGGCCGCCCCGAGAGCTGGATCTTTGGTTGGATCGCCTGCTGCAACGCAAGTGGGCTGACCGCGCAGGCAACGGCTATCGGTTGACCGATCTGGGTCTCGATCGTCAGTCCCAGCTTCGGGATCGGCTGATGGGGACCTGACCGGTTGTCGGGCGGTGTGCTTGTCGACAATTAAAAATCAGCTAATTGGTCAGGCGACCAACGGTCGCTAGCGGTTACAATCAAACTCCCCTTCGGGGCCCCGGTACGTCCCCATCGTCCCGCGACCCTCCCGCCTAACCATCCCCTGCCTGGTTCCTATGTCCAGATTGACCCGTTGCCTGCCTCCCCTCTGGGGGGTGCTGGTCGTGCTGATTGTCCTGTCCGCCCGAACGAGCGTCGCTGAGGAGGCTTCCAAATCCTCGGCGCTGGCAGAGGCCTCGACCGCACCTCCGACGTTACGGTTTTCGTTCGAGCGGACGCCCTGGCGTGACGTCATCAAGTGGGTGGCTGAGGAATGCGAACTGGCACTGCAATTCGATGAACTGCCGGTGGGCAGTTTTTCCTATAGCGATCCCAACCCGTTCACACACGACAAGGCGCTCTCGCGACTGAATCTCTTCCTGTTGCCACAGGGGTACTCGCTGGTCCGCAGTGGTCGATTGCTATCGGTCATCAATCTTTCCGATCCGCGAGGGCTTCAGCAACTCGATGTGCTGGCACGCCGAATCACGCCCGATCAGCTGGATGAACTCGCTGACCACGAAGTCGCGAAGTGCCTCTTCCGGTTGCAGGAGCTTGCGCCTGACGAGGCGATCGAGGAACTTGCTCCCCTGAAGCTGATGGCATCCCCCGCTACGTTCTCCAAGACAAATCAAATATTGGTCACCGACACCGTCGCCAAGCTGAAGACGGCCAAAACGATTCTGGATGCTTTTGAGCCATCCAGTCTGGGAAATGGGACGGTGGTCAAATCGTTCTCGCTGGAGCACATTCCGGCGGAAGATGTTTTGTTGGTCGCTCGCCCTCACTTGGGTTTGGCAACGGACGAGATGATCGGTATCGACGTCAGCCTTTCAGCGGATCTGCAGGGCAAGAACATCTTCGTCACCGGCGTCGAGGACAAGGTCGCCGTAATCGAGCGATTAGTCAGCGAGCTGGACCGACCCAAGGAACGGCTTTCCACTTCGGACGGCAGTTCCGTCCTGCAGTCGCACTTGGTCGAGGGTGGCAACGTTCAAATGGTCTATGACGTTCTTCAAACGTTGTTGGCGGACCAATCGCTAAGGCTGTCAATGGACGAATCGGCCAGCAGTGTCGTTGCCCTGGCGTCACCCGAGATACAGACTCAGATCGCAGCGACGGTTTCCCAGCTTCAAGCCAGTGACGCGGACTTCGAGGTCATCCCGCTCAAGTCGGTAGATCCATTTTTTGCGATCAGCCTGCTGGAAGAAATGCTGGACTTGCCTGATCCCCTGGATGATCCCGACGAAATCGATCCTGATGCGCCAAAGATCGATGCTGACCCGGGCAACCGGCGTTTGTTCGTTAGAGCGAAACGGCATCAGATTGAGCAGATCAAGAAGATCGTCGCGGGATTCGATAGTGTCGGGGTTGAGTCATCAAGCGACTTCCGAGTGATACCAATCAAGGGGGCGGCTGCGATTGAGGCCTTGGAGACCGGTGCTCGCTTCTGGCGGCGATCCAACCCGATCTTGCTATTCCCCAGTTCCCAGGCCGTGGACGCAAAGTCTAGTGAGCGTGTCGTCGGCGAAGATGATCCGAAACCGGACCCCGCATACCTAGCATCGACCGCTAACCCGATCGCGGCATCTGCTGCTCGGATGTTGGGCGGACGTCCTGATTCGGATTCTCCCATGATTCGATGCCAGATCACGCCGCAGGGCCTGGTCCTTCAGTGCGATGATGCTTCCGCGTTGGACGCCTTTGAAGAGCATTTGCAGACGGTAGCTGGACCGATGGAACGAACAGCGTCACCGCCGGTTGTCTTCTACTTGAAGTACACCAAAGCGACGGATGCCCTACGAATGCTGGCCGAACTGCTTGATGGTGGTGAAGCGGCCAAGGAAGGCGAATCAGGAACCTTGGTCAACGGATACATCTCGGGGGGCAGTTCTTACTTGGGTAGCATCGTGACTTCGCGCGACGGCACGACAACGATGATCGCCGGTAGCATCACCGTCGTTGCTGACTCTCGTCTGAATCGCTTGATCGCCCAGGGAACCTCCACGGACATCCAGCAGATCGAGTCGTACCTGAATATCGTCGACAAAGACACGAGCCTGACGTCCGTGCAGACGTACGGAACATCGCGGGTGATCGAGCTGCTGCACACTCAGGCGGACGAAGTGGCAGCAGCGATTCGCGAAGCTTACGCCGGGCGGATCGCAGGGGGACAGGCGTCAGGAGCAGCTGCGGGTGCGAAGGGTCAAGCGGATCCGCGTCAAGCGCAGCAATCGGACGACTCGAAAGGAGATGACGCCAAGAAAAAGTCGGCAGCCAAGCGAACGCCCACTCAGGCGCCGAAGAATCTGGAACCGCAGATGACGTTGGCCGTTCATCAACCCAGCAACTCGCTGATCGTGACTGCCCCTGACCAACTCTTCGAAGAGGTGCGACGGCTGGTTGAAGTCATCGACACGCGCAGCGAGCAGGCGGTCGAAGTCTTCGTGCCGGCAAATGATGTGATCGTCCAAGCGTTGATGGAATCGGGAGCCCTTACCGGAGTGCCAATGTCAACTTCCCGATCGCGATCCTCGTCGCCGACACGCTCGACGCGATCAACCAGTTCATCCAGTCGCACGAAATCCAGCCGCTGAGGAACGTCATGATTCAGCACTCGATCCGTTCCCCGCACGTTCATAGCCGTGCCGTTCCGCTCGCGACGGCTCTGATTGGGATGTGTTTCGCCGCCCTGAATGCTTGTCCGGCTTTTGGACAGGCGGGACTGCGTGAGTCATTGGAGCAGCTTGATCGCGATCAAGACGGAAGAATCGACCCCGAAGAAATCACACCTCTGGCTCGCCCCTATTTGGAACGAATCGCGACCGCAAAGCGTTTGCGGTTGGATCGGGATACCCGGATTGAAGACTTCCAGGAAGCGTCGCGGATCTATCACGCACTTCGCAATGGTGTGTCGGGTCGGGGTGTGGAAGTTGAATCGGAGAGTTCGATTCAGCCGTTTGGCCCGATGGATGAACAACCCGTTGTGCCTGAGTTTGGCTTAGCGGAAATCAAATACCCCTACGTGCAGGCGGACTTGGACGAAGCGGACCGAACCCTTCGTCGCTACGACCGAGATGATGACGGGCGAATCGACCGCAGAGAGGCAGCTCGCGCCCGCTGGACGCATCGCGATCCGTTCTCCATGGATTTGGACAACGACGATCGCCTGAACCGGCTAGAGCTGGCTCAGAGGTACGCTCGCCGACGATTACTTGACGGAGACTCTGACGAACTGGTGCAGCGCGCACGACGAGTGGGAAACGGAATCGAATCGTCTGAACCTCAACGACGCCGTAGCGAGGATAGCAGCCAGTGGTGGCGGACGGGTGGCAGTCGCTACTACTTGACCGCCAGCGTGCTGTCGCGGTTTGACAAGAACCGGAATGGTCGTCTGGAAGTTCAAGAGACAGAAGCACTTGGATTTCCTCCAGGCCGAATCGACGTCGATCGCGATGGCGAGATCACGCGGCAGGAGTTGTTTGGTTTCTTGAGCGGCCTGCAAGATGAATCAGCGGGTGCAGTGGAAGGCCTGCCTGGATGGTTCTTTGAGATGGATACCAACGGCGATGGTCAGGTTGAAATGTCCGAGTACAAACCCGAAGACGCGGTCGACCGGTTTGACCAGTTCGCACTGCTGGATACCAATGGCGACGGGCTGTTGACCGACCGCGAAGTGGTGTCGTCCAAGTCCATGGTGGGCGGGAGCTACGAGAATCGTGACGCCGAGATCATGCCGCCCGGCCGTACGATCATCTCGGAGATCGAGGTTCCGGACGAGTTCGTGATCGGCGATCTCAACGTACGCGTCTCGATCACCCATTCGAATACTTCGCATTTGGATGCCTACCTAACAGGTCCGGACGGGACGAGAATCGAGCTGTTTACGGAGATTGGTGGTAGCGGAAATCACTTTGAACAAACGGTCTTTGACGATCAGTCGCGGTATCCCATCACGAAAGCGAAGCCACCGTACTCGGGGACCTACTTGCCCGAGGGAACAAC
>JBCCUO010000360.1:0-4989 GCA_039196805.1 Planctomycetota bacterium
ACAGCGAAACCCTAGCTTACTTGCCCGGATCACTGGATCTTTTCGCCGCCAGAAACATACGCGGGGGGCGGAATCGAAGAAAGGTTTTTCCGCCGACCGAGTAAATCGGGACCCTTCTGCGGGCTGTAGCGATCAAATCGGCAGCCAAATCGCATCGAAGGACCGATTGCCCCACATCGCTACGCTGCCCGCCGCTGCTTGGGGCGTTTCCAATCGGCCCACCGACCGTCGATCTGATGCAAGACGACCGTACCGGCATGAGAAGCTCGTTCCAGCGCTGCCCCAAACTCGGCAGCATCCCCGGAATCATGGTCGCTGCCCGGATCTTCGTCGATCAAGATCGCGTCGAACGTTCCGATCGTTCGCACCGCCCGATTCAGGCCCGAGACCGCTGGCTCGGGAATGACTTGCGGCTTCGCCGAAAGCCCGCACACCATCCGGTGGAACGCTTTCAGTGTGACCTGACCGCCAGCGAGCTCGAACTGGTCGATGACAACGTGCTTGATCGGTTCGCCCACTTGCTGGTCCAACGTTTCGATCAAGGCTACCGTGCGACTACCATCGCCAATGCCGATTTCAAGCACTCGGCGTGCCCCCATCGCCTTGAGCTGTTTGCAGATCGCACCATGCGGATTCCGCTTCAGGACTCGCGATGATTTGGGTGGCTTGGGTCTGGCCACCGCTTGTTTCGCTGACATCGGTTCGGGTTGAGCGTTGACCGACCGCTTGGCGGTTGCCTGGGAATGGTCGTCTATACCGGGTCCGACGTTCGACTCCGTCGCCTGGGCGTCCGTGGCGGAGCGTCCACGAAGGGTATTCCACAACTTCAGTAGTGGCATGAGTCCTCAGCCCTCGGAAAAGCCAACGTGAATCGGATATAGCGACTGCAATCTTTCTTTCGACGGGGGGACCAGATCGAGTCGAATCGATTTGCCCAAAGTCCGGTTAGGAAGGACGTGATGGAATCTGCGACCTAGTGTTTTGTTACGGCTAGAGATTCGGGTGAGCAAGAATGAGGTTCGAACCTAATCGTGCGAATCACCCTCCGGACGTTTTCGACGCCACGCGACGTGAAACTCATCATGACTCGTCCCCTCGGTTCGCGCTCAACACCGCGGCTACTGCCGTGCGAGAAGCGGTTGGCGCTTTCCGCTTCACTGGCGACCGGCTGGTTGTTGGATGCCTTCGAGGTTCAGTCGTTGGAGCAGGATTCGCTGAGCACACAGGCGGAAGGTGAAGCGCTGCTCTCCAGCCCGCTAGACCAAGCGGAATCACTGGCACAGTCACACGACTTGACCGGTGCCGGCCAAACCATTGCCGTGATTGACAGCGGGATCGCCTGGGACCACGTTGCGCTAGGTGGCGGCTATGGCCCAGGCTATCGCGTCGTTGGCGGCTGGGACTTTGCAGAGGACGACGCTAATCCCTACGACGACGGTCCGGCGGGATACCACGGAACTCACGTTGCCGGACTGCTCGCAGGATCCAGCGACGACTTTCGCGGGATCGCTCCGGAAGCCGACCTCGTTTCACTCCGTGTCTTTGATGACGACGGTGCTGGTGAACTGCAGTGGATCGAGTCGGCGCTGCAGTGGGTTCACGACAACCAAGACACGTTCGAATCGCCGATCACGACCGTCAACCTATCGGCGGGCGCGATGTTGTCTGACGCCAACCGAGACGCGGCAACATCGATGCTGGAGGACGAGCTGCAACTGCTTCGCGAAGATGGCATCCTGGTGTTCGCGGCAGCAGGCAATTTCTACGGTGACAGTGCGCTGGAAGATGCGTTGCTCTATCCCGCGTCCAGCGATGCTGTTGTGCCAGTCACCTCGATCGACGCCGGCGGATGGCTTAGCGATTTCGCTCAGCGTGAATCGGGAATCATCAGCACGTTCGGGGAAACGATTGTCAGCAGCGTGCCCGATCACGTTTTTGGCTGGGACGGCAATGTCGATGACTTCGCCACCATGAACGGGACCAGCATGGCGACCCCGCAGGTGGCCGCCGCATCGGTGCTGATTCGAGAAGCGATGATCGATCAAGGTCTCACGCCCTCGGCCGATGACGTCCTAAATCAGTTGTATCAGTCCGCTGAGATTCGTACCGATTCGGTCAGCGGGATCGACTACCAGGTTTTGGACCTGTCGGCAGCGGTGTCAGTTGGATCCGAGGGATCATCCGGCGATCCAGCGTTTGAGGGAGAGGCGACGGTCATCACCCAGTACGTTGGCACGGCCGACTCTGACACCGCGACGTTGGACCTTCGCGACGGGATTCGCTTGACGGTTGGCCAGGAGACCTACACCTTTGACGCGACCGCGACCGATTTGCGAATCGACTTGGGCAGCGGAGCGGACACGTTGGAGATTTTGGGATCGGCTGACGCGGAACGTTTGGTCCTTCGCCCCGGGCACTTGCCAGGCCAGCAAGCCAGTCAGTTGCAGACCAACACCTATGAATTGGAACTCAGCGGGCTGGAGCATGTGACATTTGTGGGTGGAGGAGGTCCGGATCGCGCCACCCTGTACGACTCGGTTGGAAACGACCATTTGGAATCTCGGACAGGCGAAGCCACGTTGTCTGGGACGGGGTTCCGTTTCGAAGTCACTCAGACGCCACGCACGTTCGTGCATGCCACGGCGGGCGGTAGCGACACCGCATTTTTGTACGATTCGGAAGCCGACGAAGTTTTGGCGGTTCGTCCACAGTTCACCAGTCTCAGCGGCAACGACCTGTTTCAGCTGGCATATGGCTTTGAGCAAGTCAACGCCTACGCCACGGCCGGTGGCTTTGACACTGCCGAACTGCGAGACTCCGCAGGCGATGATGTGATGAATATCACTCAGGTTCGTGCCAGCATCAGCAGCGTCGGATACCAGGTCAGTGCGCGTGGGTTCGACTCCGTGTCAGCGAATGCAATCTCCGGCGGCAACGACCTGGTTCGTATCTACAGTAATAGTGATGAAAGCCAGGCCAGCTGGCATACCACCGACAGCCTAACTCAGTGGACGGGTCAAGACGGCCAAACACGAATCGCCCGAGGATTTGAACAGACACTCGCCTTCGAGTCGTTTCAGGAGGTCGACTTGCAGACGCAATCAGCCGGCCAGCCCGCGTCACACTGGCTTCCACCGGCCGATGATGAACACAAACATGCGTGGCTGAGCGAAGAAGCGAGCGCCTTGCGAAGCGTGTTCGAATCACTTGCCTGATTGAGTGGCTCGCGGCATCGACGCTTGAGCAACACCGGGGAAGTGCAGTGGGATAGGTTAGGTACGCAATCGTGATGTCTAGCCAGGTTCCCGCTCCACTTCTCCCTTCAGGAAGCTTTTCCATGATTCGCCGTCTGCCCTCGCTTGCGGCAAGCCTCAGCGCGATTTGGCTGTTGTCTTGCGGGATCACCTACGCCCAGCAGGCCGCTAAGCCAAATGTGCTGATGATCGCGATCGACGATCTCAATGACTGGGTTGGCTGCATGGGCGGTCACCCTGGAGCGCGCACGCCCAACATCGATCGCCTAGCAGCGTCGGGAACCCTGTTCACCAATGCCCACTGCCAGGCACCGATCTGCGGACCGTCACGCGCAAGCCTGTTTACCGGACTGCGGCCATCGACCACAGGGATCTATCTGCAGATCAACGATCGTGACATACGCGATTCCAACCAGGCGACTCGGCAGTGCACGTTTCTTCCCGACTATTTCGAGGCACACGGGTACAAATCACTTGCGGCTGGGAAGCTGTTTCACAACGGTGATCGCGCGAAGGTCTTTGGCGAGCATGGCACACCATCCAGCATGGGGCCCAAACCCGAAAAGCGGTTCAACTTTGACCCCGCTTGGTATGACGACCGCGTCGGGACAACGCAGACGGATTGGGCGGCCTATCCGGAGCAGGACGACATGATGCCGGATCATCGTACCGCCAGTTGGGCAGAAACGCGTTTAGCACAGCCACATGACCGACCGTTCTTCATGGCAGTCGGGTTCTGCCGTCCGCACGTCCCATGGTATGTGCCGCAGAAATGGTTTGACATGCATCCACTTTCCAGCATTCAGACTCCCGAGTTCGACCCGCAAGACTTGGACGACGTTCCTGACATCAGTCGGCGGCTCAATGAGGCTCCAATGATGCCAACAACCGATTGGGCCATCGAAACGAAACAGTGGAAAAAGATCGTGCAAGCGTATCTGGCGTGCACGACCTTTGTCGATCATCAAGTCGGCCGCGTCCTCGCTGCACTGGAGGCGAGCGAATACTCCGACAACACGATCATCGTTCTGTGGAGCGACCATGGCTACCACATCGGTGAGAAGAACCGTTTTGCCAAACAGGCGATTTGGGAAGAGGCGACACACGTCAACCTGATCTTTTCCGGGCGCGGCCTGAAGTTGAATCAGCGAAGTGACCAGCCGACCGAACTGCTCGACATCTATCCAACGCTGGTTGAGCTGGCTGGGCTGCCCGCAAATGGTCAGAACGAAGGGCAGAGCCTGGTTCCTCTATTGGACCAACCCAATGCGGACTGGTCACACGTAGCGATCACTACCTATGGCCGCAACAACCATTCCATTCGGTCTCAGCGCTTTCGCTATGTCGTCTATGAAGATGGCTCTGAAGAACTGTACGATCACCGTCATGACTCGCTTGAACGTATCAATCTGGCCGACCGGCCGGAGCTAGCATCGGTCAAACAGCGTATGCGGAAGCACCTACCTGACGTAAACGTTCCACTGGCAGCCAAGTCTCAGTACAAATTCAATGATTACTTTCGTAAGCGAATGCCAGCCTGGCGACAAGAATAGCAACGAGACGGAGATCGAAGGGACGTTGAAGACCGAGTCAAACGGTGACCCTCTGAGATGGGATTGAAACTAGGGTACGCGTGCTTCTCATCGGAAGGGCACCTCAATCCTTCCCTCACCTTGGCAAGTGCGTTGGCCAGTCGCGGTCATGAGGTCGTCTTTTATTGCCTGGCAGATGGACT
>JBCCUO010000361.1:0-4982 GCA_039196805.1 Planctomycetota bacterium
CACACGGTGAAAGTCCTTGGCCATCGATTCACCGACGTCGGCCATCGCTACTTGGTTGCTGACCCCGTGCACCGTGCGATCGGGAACATCCACGACGCCCAACACCTCGGTATCGGACTCGATCTTTCCGGTCTCAATCCAATCGCCCAGCATCATCAAGCCACGCTGATAGTCCATTCCAATCAGCGTTTCCATCATGCCTTTCATCCAGAACAGAAACCAGGGCCAGTTCCCGTCCATGTGCCACTCGACCACCGTGGCGTCGCCCTGCGGTCGGATCTTGAACGTCACTTGACTGGTCGACTTGAATGGCTTGGTGAATTCCAGCTTGGCAACGATCTCATCGGGCGTCTTGAGTTGCGTATGAGTCATGCTACCGGCACCAACCACGTCGCCGTCCCAGGCATAGGTTGACCCCACTTGGTTTGCGGGATCGCTCACTGTGACGCTGGCTCCCTTGTCGGCACAAAGCCACGGTGACCACGTCGTCCAGGTTCCATAGTCCGCGATCACGTCAAAAACCTTCCCTGCCTCCGCTCGAATCGTCCACTGTCGATCAACGTGCATCTTTGGCATAGCAACTTTCCGGGTGCGGCTCCAATGATCGGGTCTAGGGTTTGATGGCTGACAACGAAACCACTTCGGGTGAACTGGGCGTTGGACAGCACAGTTCAGGCGCCAAACAGGCGGTGGCCTTTGACTGCAATCGCAAGATCACCATGCGACTCGACAAATCATAACGTGCCTCGACAAGCTGAAAGGTGCCGATCGTGTGCTCCCCTTGGCACTCCACTTCGACTGCGGTGCTGAAGTCCATCTCCAGTGTCTCTGCCATCGATACGATTCCAAACAACTTGGATGCTGTCAGTCGATGCTGCACGTCGTCAGCGACCCAGGTCTGTAACAAGCAAACTTGCGAATGACGGCGTGTGCCACCACAGTCGACGAAGTCGCGGGTGACCTTGCCCACCTCAGTGATGTGAAAATGCGGCGGCAACGGACCCTGGTCGTCACGATGGATTTCAACGCCCGACTCAGGGTTCTCTTGCAACACGCCCAGCAGTTGTTCGATCGTCATCTGGTCTTCCCGTATCGAGTGGCCGACAAATCAACGCGGACGCATTGTGACGCGCCATCCCGCCGGGACAAGGACCGATCGCGGGGACGTCCTAATCGAGCTGGCCGCGTCGAGCCCGTTGGCGGTCGGCCGACGCCTGATCCAGCGCCGTCGCCAGTTCTTGGTCATTGGTGACCGTGATGTCGGCCGCACCAGACGGTAACACCGCTACCGAGAACCAGCAGCCGGCGGCAAGCGCCGCAGCGGCCTTCAAACGTAAGCTGAATCGCATCGCACCGACCCTCTGCACAAGAAAAGGCCTGACGGATCGAGGTCCACTCTATCTCGTCAGCATCGTCCAGCCGGAAGCCATTCCGCCTTTCACCGTCATTGATCCTAGTCGATCCACCCAGAGGTTGCGTCCACGCCGATGATCTCGCACACGTTCGCCACTCCATCCCGATACAGTAGCTCGACCAAACCTTGATTGATCTCCCGGACCACGCCGGGCCCGCGATAGACCAAGGCTGTGTACAGCTGCACCATTGACGCCCCCAGCCGCAGTTTGCGATAGGCCTGTTCCGCGTTTCCGACCCCACCGGCACCAACGATCGCGTGCCGGGTGGGATTCAATTTGCGGTAGAGCATCGCGATGCACTGATTGATGACCGCTTCCACCGGAGGCCCCGATACGGCACCGGGCATCGCTTTCCACTTCATTGCGGGTGTCACGAGTTGCCCCTTTGCTCGGTCGTCACTGGGCAAGTTGAACACAAACCCTTTGACCATCGGAAACTCGTCCACTTCCGCCAACCAGCGATCATGATCCGCCGGATCGACCGAGGGTGGCACCTTGAGGAAGACGGGACAGTTGATCGTGAGATGTTCGGTCAGCCGTCGCAACAACGACCGAATCGCGTTGGGTTGCTCAAACAGATGCTGGCCTTTTTCTATGTTGGGGCAACTCAGATTCAGCGACAGGTAGTCGGCATGACCGGCCAACAGCCGCACGCTTGTGCAATAGTCTTCGACGATCTGCCGGGTCGAACAAGCCGATCCAGGTCCATCGTTGGTCGCGACACAGTTGATTCCCAACGGGACGAACGACTCGTCTGATCGACTGGGCCTTGCCATACCGGCAAGACGTTGAGCCACTCGTTCGGCACCGTCGTTGGGCAGGCCATAGTTGACGATGATCGCTTCGTCGTCAGGGAGTCGAAACAACCGGGGTCTTGGATTGCCGATCGACGGTCGCGCGGAGATCGATCCAATCTCAACGGCTCCGAATCCAAGATAGGGAAGCATCGAAAGCGCGTGTCCGCTCTTGTCCCATCCGGCAGCCAACCCGATTGGATTGACCATCGAGAGCCCAGCCACTTCATTCGCCAGGCACGGTTCGTCGACGAGCAGCGACTCTCGAACACGACGGCGGATGGCGGGAATGGTGCCCGCCAACCGGCTAGCGTGAACGGAAACTTGATGGGCCGATTCCGGTGGCAGAGCAAAGAGGACTGGCCGGATCAAGCGACGATAGAGGCCCATGAATCGCGTTCCTAATGGTCCCCCAGGTCGAAGGATAATCCACCAAAGGGAACGATCCCGTAAACGCCTTCGGTGAAGACCTGTCGGACGAAATTGTCAAACAGGCGAATCGGAGTGCTGGGCAGAATGATCACGTCCCCGTCGCGAACCCAAATCTCATCAGCTGGGCACGACGCTCTACCCAGAATCGCCCCCCGCAAGTCCAACAGCGTCGACATCAGCTCCCAGTTTTCGCCGCGTCGGAAGACGACGACCTGACGAAGATTGGCTCCCGGCACATGCCCGCCCGCTTGGGCGATCGCGCTCATCACGGTCGTGGGAGCATTCATATCGTACCGTCCCGGCTGAGCCGCCTCGCCCAGAACATAGAAATAGTGAGGTGCCTGGCTTTGCAGCGATGGCTCGACCTCCAGACCGCCGACCATGTCGTCGTAGCGTAGATTGATCTCTTCCTTCAATTCATCAATCGTCAAGCCTTGCGCGGAAACGCTTCCCAACCGAGGCAATCGTATCTCGCCCGATGGCGAAACGGTTTGCACCACCGATTGAGGATCAAAACCACCCGCTCCGCTGATCGCCTCGCGCACCTGCCGCGCGGCCGTACCGGTGCGAACCGGCGTGACGTCAACGGCCGGATCGGGGTAGTAGTCCGTGTACTGTTCGTTCAACAGGTCTCGAAGTTGTTCAATCGTCGTTCCTGCTGCGTGCACGGGTCCGATGTAGCGAAGCGTTATCGTGCCATCGGGCTGAATCTCCAGACCCTTCTCAAGCGTCCCCCGCTTCAATCCCTCGTCGGCTTCCGATTCCACCATCACCTGGTCACCGACAACAAGTCGATAAGGGCCGTTCGTCTTCACCGCCGACACCAAGAAGGTCAGCTGGACCGTGTCGCCCGGACGGAGCCGATAACGAGTCACGTGTGCCGTCCGTGACGGGAAGGCATAAGACCCAGGCCCCATCCCGCTGAACGGCTGAGCGCAGGGACACTTCCAGCACTGGCAATCTGGATGGGTACCCGTTCCGATACCGTTGCGCATCCCCAGGCTTCCAATCATGGTGGTGCCATCGCGGTCAACGCAGCCGCCCGGCTGGCAGTGACTGCACCCGGGCATCGCCGATGACGCACGCATGGCCGACGACGTATGAACGACCGACGCAGAGGGCGTGTAAGCAGCGATCGGCCAGCGCTCTTGCCCGTTTGCCACACCCGCTCTCATGACCAACAGACAGAAGACGGCAAGGACTCCAAGCCGGCGATCGATAATTGAGCAGAGATTCATGACAGACCGGATGGGAAGGATACGTGATGGACGGTTCATCATCTATCTGCGCCAAAATTCAAAGACGCTCGGTTGACGTTCGACGGACCGGTCGGAACGCGTTGCGACGGAGGTTGGTGACTTCGTAGACTGCTTTGCCGCCTGGCTGGGATCGACTCGATGCGTTGCAGCGAACGCAGCGGGTTCCATCCATCGCACGGGATGATGGTCCCTTACGCCTGGATCCTGAAGCGCCAGCTGACACTGCCGAACCGCTTCGACATTACCCAGCCGCTGGTGGGCGGACTGCAGCAGACTGTAGGCGGATCGAGACGGGCTGATCTCGATGCTGCGACTGAGCGACTGCGTCGCATGCTGTGCGAAGCCCTGGGCTAGCAGACTGCGGCCCAGTTCGCGGTACGCGAACGCACTGGATGGATTCACTTGTACCGATGCTCGACCGTGTGTCAGCGCGACCGCAGATGCCCAGACGTCCTGGGGCGAACTCATCTGGCGTTCGATCAGGCCCAACAACACCAGCGTATTACCCGCCGTAACATCACGACCGCACGCGGCAACTAAATGCGACTCGGCTGATCGCAGGTAAGCATCCATCGCTTGCAGTGGAGAATCCACTGACTCAAGAGACGGCTTGAGGACACTTGTTTCGTGAGACCGAATCATCCGCCGCAGTGCCGGTGGGTTCAGCGGTCCGTACCGGCCACCAAAGTCTTTGGACTCGCGGAGGGCCGTCAGTGCGGTCGCCAGATGCTGCTGATGCGCGCTCCCGCCGAATGCCACATCCCGCATCGCCGCGATCGCCTGCAAGGACTCTGAAGTACGCTTGCGAGCCGTCTGCATGGCGCCACGTCGATACGACTCGTAGGCAAATTGCATCGCGCTGTAGGCAACCTCTCGCAACCGCGACTGATGCACCGTCTGCATCCGCGTCGCTGTTGTTTTGGGTTCTGCGGCCGTCATCGGCTGACTCTTGAGTGGCACTGTCTGCTTGATCAACCGTGGCTGTGTTTGCCGAGGCTGATTGGGCAACGGAATCAGCTGCGACCGCGTCGGCGGAGTGAGCGACGCGTGTGGCTGAGGCACCCGACTCGCCGGTTTGGTCG
>JBCCUO010000362.1:0-4976 GCA_039196805.1 Planctomycetota bacterium
CGCAAGGAACAATGCCAGGAAGTTGATGTCCGACTCGCTGTCGGCCTGATTGGCTGCGTTGGCAGCCAGCGCCGCCAATGACGTCGCGCTGACCAACACAAACAGGATCAGCGCCAACATCCAGGGTGGCATCCCGGCCTTACCGAGCATTTTCTGCTGCAGCTCGACGTCCTTGACCATGTCCTTTTCAGCCTTCATCAAGGCGAGAGTGCCCATGTCGATATCGACACCAGCCGTCTTGTGAGCCTCCATGCGTTCGCCGGTCTGCTTGTTGTAACCACATTTTGTGCACAACACCGCTCCGGCTTCCATCTCCGCAGCACATGCTGGACAAACCGCGGCAACCTGACGATCAAAGCCCTCCTCGCTGAACAATTCGTCCATGGCGCTGGGTGCGGGCGGGGCGGCCGGCTTGGCCACTGGACGCGATGCAGCAGGAGACTTGGCTGCAGACTTAGACGCGCCACCCGGCTTGGGAACCTTCAGAACCTTCCCACAGCTGGGACATTTGACCGCTTTTCCAGCCATGTCGTCGCGAAGATTCAATAGCTTGCCGCACTGGCATTTGATTCGCATCGGGCACACGTGTGATCGTGAAAGGACGTTCGGCCGTGCCGTGACCGTAGTCAGGCCGGAGCCGTAGTCTAATTCGTGAACCCTAATCTTTGCAGCCGACGCGGACCGCTATCAGCCGACTAGCGGGTGCGCCCGTCGATAGCACCGGTTCAATCCGACCAGCCGCGAGCAAGGTTTCGAGTCGCAGACGGGTTTGCCTCCACGGAGTGATCTGTCGAAAGAGCGTCGCTGGCTCACTCCGTAGGCGAGGCTTTGTGCGGCCGAAACTCTTGGCGAGTTCCGCTACCGTTTGGGCAAGTTCCGATGCGAATGCCCCAGTTCTAGGCGGCGACCAGTTCTCGATTCTGATTCGCGTACTCGATCCACTCGGTGATCTCTTCCAAGTCCGGAAGCTTGCCGCCGCGTAGGATCTTGGTGCCTTCGCGTCCTCTGGCGATCGGGTCGATCGTGGCCAGCAACGTCTCCGGTTCGTAGGAAACGACTTCTTCCGGGGTCGTGATCTCGGCTGCAACCAACAGCTGCGCGTCGTGTCCTCGGAGCATCGGAATGCGACACACCAACGTCGCTTGCTGCTGCCACTGCAAGATCGTGTCAGCATCAATACGGCGATGACTCAAGTCAGCGGCCAACGATTCTGCATCGGCCTGCAGCAGATCGTTGACCGTCAAGATCCCCAACCCGTTCAGACGCTCGGCCATACGTGGACCAATGGAAGGCGCGTCCACGACGTCTTGATCACGCGACAGATAGAAACGCAACTCGCGTTCGTGCCTGGAACTCGATTGCCTACCCGAGCTTGAACCACGCTGACTCGTGTTTCGACCCGAACCACTCCCCGACGACTGATCTCGACGCCTGGATTGACGCCTTCTCGACGATTCCCGTTCGTAGTCGAAGTCGTCACATTCAGCACGCTTTGCGTCGACTGACGATACGGCCCCAGACCGCTCGATGGGGACCACGTCGCGACCGTCGTCAATGGGGTCGAGATCCAAACCGGCAGCGAACTGATTATGGCGATCCAAACCGTCACGGCCGCTTCGACTTGAGGTTCGGGCTCGCGAAGAACGGCCCCGTGACGACGTACTACGTGATGAGGAACCGCGTGATGCTCCGTTGGATCGGCGACCTGAACCGCTTCCCGCTCTGGAACGACCGTTCGATGATGGCCCGTTTCGCTCGCCTGATCGGACCGTTGATCGTCTGCCTACCGAGCGTGTACCGCTGCCGTCTCGAGCCGCTCGTGTCGCGCGGTTATCGCCACCTTCCCGCAACACACGCCGGCGACGAATCGGACGCCCTTCGGAGTCGTACTCGTAGCGATCGGTGTCGTAGTCGTCGGAGTCTCTCGTCAACCGTGCACTCACACGTTTTCCATCAATGATGACGCCGCCCACTTCGTCACTGACCGTGCGATTGGCCGATGCGATCCAGCTGGTGATGCGGGACAATTCGTAGCTGCTGCCACTAAGGAGGATACGTTGTCCGCGTTCGGTTGCCAGAAAGGTTTGCACCCGTTCCAGCAAGTCGCTCGGATGAATGGCAGCCAGTTGAGCTGGGTCGGTCACACCGCAGCCCACCAACACACGAGCGTCGAAACCTCGAAGCTGGGGAACTCGGCACACCAATCGGCACTCATGTTGCCAGCGACGGATCGTTGCCGCGTTGACGTTGGACAATCCCAAGGTGTCGGACAGTCGATTGCTGTCCTGTTGCATCAAGTGATTGATGTGGGTGATTCCAACACCGCGCAATCTGGCGGCGGCAACAGCGTCAACAGAAGGGGCTTGGTCGATGGGACTATCGACCGTAAGGAAAAAAGGGCTGTCGGCCACCTCCCGGTGGCCGTCTTGCGTTTCCATGCCGACATGGTCATTTGCCGAGGCGCCCGGCTGCGCCATGGTGTGGCTCGACAGACCCGCGACGAAGCGCCCGTTGGCCGGCAAGGAAGTCGTGCTGGTCGCGTGAAAGAATCCGTCGCGATACGCCGATGGGTCCCGTGGACTCTGCACGCTTGCTCGGCGGGCCGCCATCTGCTCCTGCTCCCGAACGTAGTAAGGCTGCGACCGGACGGAGTGATCGTCGGCCCCGCGAGTTCCGAAGATTTCAGGGGAATCGTAAAGCCCATACGCCTCGCGCCACGAGATATCGAAGTCCCGGTTGACCGACTCGTTGGCCGACCGTTGACCCAGGTCTGGGCGGTGCCAATCTTCGCTTGCGTGCAGGTGAGGGTGCGGTCCTTCATACTGCTCCGGTGCATAGTGTGGACGATAGAGCGGACGGTGAGGATGAACGATCCGTTCGTCATGCAGACGGAAGACCCGTCCACCCGCTCGCTCGATCTGTTCGGTCGCGGCGACGTTGCTGGTCAGCAACAAGACTTGGCGACCCTGCGCGGCGTAGTCGTGCAGCGCGGTTGCAAACGGCTGATTCGCTCGCCCATCCGCTGCGTAGTGAAAAAGCGCGGCCGAAGCAGACCGATCAGCGTGGCTGTGCGCCCAAAACTCTCGATGCGTTTCGAAGACCAGCGGCACAGGCCGATTCAGTCTTGCCAAAACATCTCCCGCCGCCATGCGTACCGCCATGGCCGCCAAGGCTCGGTCTGCGGAGGGACAGTCGCGTTCGTCCCGATCGTCGATGCGGACTCCCGTCACGGCAACTGTCTGCCGAATCACGGCACCTCGACTCAGCGAGGAATCGACAAAGCCGTCGTCATGGCGACCGATCGCCTGGCGATCCCAGTCTACGCGGTGCAGCCGTCCGGCAGACAACCGTACCAGCCAACCGCTCGCATTCTGGGCGAACGAGCTGGTCGTTCGCGTGGCGGTCGCGTTTTGCAATTGATCAATCAACTGTTCGCGCCGACGTCGTAACCAGTGAACTCGTTCGGCTCCTCCACGTTGACCGTCCAGCTGACGAAGCTCTTCGCGAATCGCCTCGACCTCGGTCCAATGAAGACCGCGTGGCTGGACCGACTCCAAAACCGGGAGGTGTCGGATGGTGTGTCGGATGTTGGCAGCCCGATCCAAGCACCGATTCAAGTCGGTTGTGACGCGGTCAAGCTGCCTCATCGCCGTATGACGCTCAGCGCTCCAGTGCGGATGCCGCATCCAGCCCATCGCCTCCACCGGGCCTTCAACGCGATAGTCACGCACCAAGCGTTCGCGATACTGAGTCAGCCGTTCAATGGCGGACGCCAGTAACTGTTCCGATCGACGCATCTGAGTGGCGTGCCCAACGTACGGTCGGTCAAGGTAGCCCGTCGTCGCCGCCGCGTATCCGGAACCCGTTTCACTTCGTCGGTGAACGTACGCAGACGATTCATCCCTCAACCGGTTCAGTTCCACGCGCACCTGGTTCAGTGCGTCAGTGAGCCCGATTGGATCGGAACCAAACTCGCTTGTGTCACGTGCATACGGTCGGCCCGTTGGCACAGCGCTTAAATACCGATCCCATTCTCTGTCCAATTCGGCCGAACCGCCCGCCGTCGAGTAGTGACTCAGTAGCCATTCGATTTGACGTGATGCCGTATCGATCCGATGAGTCAACTCTTCGGCTGCGCTAAGCGGCTGGTAATGCTGATAGAAACGATCCCAGCTGGGTCGTTCGTCGTAGTGATCGAGCGCCCGAACAAAGCCATCAAAGTGCCCTGCGTAACGATCCGCTGTCCCGGTCCAACTGGCAAGGCTTTGGACTTCCACCAACGCCCTTCGCAGGTGCAACAGCTGACTATCGATTTGGCTCAGCTGGCTTTGCAGTCGCCGATCCATCGCGTAGGCGTTATCGCGAAGCCCGTATCGGTAGCGATCCGCCGTCGACGTTGCATCTGTTTCCAAGTCGCGGACCCAACGGAGCAGTTCTTCTCGATCGCGATGTAGACGGCTGATCTGATCGTGCACCGACGCCAGCTCGTTTCGTAGCCGGTGGCGATCGGCATTCGCTTGTGAATCGGTTGTGTAGTGGTACTGCTGTCGTTGCAGTCCCTCCAGCCGTGCTTGCAGCTGATCATGGCGACGCCGAACGATGTCGGCGGAGTGCTCATGGCTGGAGATCCTAGCCAGCTCAGCTTCCACCGATCCTAGTTCCGCACGCAGTTCCTCACGCCTGGCCTCATCGTGGTAGGACGTGGGAATCGTTCCGGCCAAATCGCCAAACGTGCGACGCTGATCAGCCAAGCGGCTATCCATCGGTAATCCGGCAGTCAGCTTCGGATCATCCAAGCCGGCTGACAAGCAAGCTTGCACGACGCGTGTCACGTTGACCAGCGTTGTATCGGTGATCACGCCATCAACGATCGA
This sequence comes from Planctomycetota bacterium, assembly GCA_039196805.1. Classification (GTDB taxonomy): domain Bacteria; phylum Planctomycetota; class Planctomycetia; order Pirellulales; family Pirellulaceae; genus JBCCUO01. The sequence goes on from JBCCUO010000362.1 coordinate 4,875, forward strand.
CTCGGGCAACTGAATGGACTGTCTGGCCAGACTGGCATCCGTGGTGCCGCCGGCACCACGGATCCAGGAATCACGAAGTCCGTCAAAGCGCAAGGGGTATTC
>JBCCUO010000363.1:0-4947 GCA_039196805.1 Planctomycetota bacterium
CCAATCTGAGCGATGAACTGGAAGTTGTTGGGAAGGTAGTGACGGTGTTGCAGAAAGGATCGGCCCCGCCAAGTCTCTTCCGGAACCAGATCGCGACGGTCTCCGCCAAGCGTGTCGGTCCCGTCATCGTCGATGTACCAGCTGTCGCTGTTGCCGATTACGGGGCCAGGGATCCCAAACAGACTTGCCAAGTTGTAGCGGTTGCTGATTCCCACCGCCGGACCGCGGTCGCTCAGGTAGTCCGTTGATAAACGCAGTTCGACACCGTCCGGCGGGTTCTCCCAACCAAACAACTGAAACAAATCCCACTCCAGCAAGACCTGCGTTCCAAAGAGGCCATCGTTGTTCGCCTTGGCGCTGGTCAGGTAGAACGTGGGCTGCTCAAGACGCGTTCCAAAACGGGGCCAGTACAGCACCGGAAATCCCGCCAAGTAGACGAAGCTATTCGACGCGGTGACAAACGGATCGATCTCCGCCCGCGGAAGCCCTGTCTGCCGATCGGTCACGATCCGCTGACGGTCCGTCAATCGAAGTTGGTTGCTTTGCAGCCAGTACCTGGGCACACCCATGCGGCTGCTGGTCACGGCCGCATCAAAGGCGATGAAGTTGCCACGTGCCACTTGCTGCATCACGTCCGCCTTCAAACGCACGACACCCTGAAACTCATCGATGGTCGTGACCGCTTCCGCGTCCAAGATCACGCCAACTTCACGCTCGATGTTGAAATACATCGCGTCGGCATAGATGATGCGATCGCCCTGACGGAATACGATGTCCCCTTCCAGGTACAGCTCGCCTTCGCTTTGCGATAGCTGCGCCGTTTGATTGAATAGATTGCGAGTCGGCGGAATCCAGGCTACTACCCGATCGGCCGAAAGCGAAATCGCTCCGAGCGCGAAACGGTCACCTCCGGGCAACTGGGCCGTCACGTCTCGAATCATCACCGTTAAACCACCTCGTCCAACGACAACGCTTTCCGGAGACCCGGGCGGAGTCAGGGTTTCCACGACCGGCAGAATCGAGGGGTTGCGCGGCATCAACTGGAGAGCACGATTGCCGCCCGCCAGTGTGAACGTAAAGGCGTCGTTGGGCGCGGGCGCGATCGTAGCGCCCGGAGCGGGATCAAACGGGGATTGTGGAAGCGATTGAGCCGCAGCGGGCGGCAGTCCCGTAGAAGGATCCAACGGTAACGCCGGAGCGGGCTGGACATTGCCCGTCCCGTTGGGCGCAATCGGTAACGCCGATCTTGGAATGGCGGACTCGGGCAACGGCGTCGGAACGGGGATGCCGGCGGGAGGCAACGTCGAGCCCGCCGGGTTCCCAGTTTCAAGTGGAAGCGCGTTGGGAGAACCTCCGGCCGAATCGGTCGGAGCCGGCAACTGGAACTGAGCCCGCTGGACAGTCGGCGTTCCGTTGGCAGCGTGGTCATAACCGGCGGTTCGGTTGTAGCCAGCAGAATGGTCGTGGGCGGCGGTTCGCACGTCGGCGGGTGTCACCTGACCTGGCAAATGTTCCATCAACGGAACATGGTTCGGCTTTCCCAAGTACAGCGGAGCCGACCACTGAGGTTCGGACACCGTGCGCAGGGTGGTCGAAACGGGAGACTGGCTTCGTCGACCATCCGAATAAACGGCCTGTTCGATCACGATCCGGGATCGGATGTCGCCGTCAACACCATCGACGGCAACCAGAATTTCCTTCGCTTCAATTCGGTGACGCCCAAACTCCAGCACGCAGTCCTGTTGAAACAAACGATACTCCGCCGTCGCGTCGCTCCACCGTCGGATACGCTCGCCGCGGACTCGTAGCGTTTCGTCGGAGGGCGATTGGCCAGACGCCATTGGACTCGCGACACCGACTGTGAAACACACCAGCCAAGTGAACAGTCCGATCAGTCGGAAAGCAGCGTAACGACTGGCACAGGCAACCCGTCGAGTTGACCAAGGAAGGATGCGGCTGCAGATTGCCCGATAAGTTTTTCGGCGAAAGTTTCCACTTTGACTCAGCCAAGACGAACCCCAGACAGCCCTCATTGGCCTTGGGCGTACCTGTAGCGATAAACCTGAACAAAGATCAGGTCTGCAAGCCAGGCTCGGTGGGGAGGCGTCCGTGCCGTCCAAAAGGGTACGTCTTTCCGGTGGTTTATGACCGAACGGGCGGTTTCAGGATCAGGCCATGTGCCGCGGGCTAGTTTGCCCGCACGCCGGTTCCATCACGGCGACATAGATCACACGGTCCGGCGGAGTTTACGGCACCGATTCTGGCAGTCACAAGGCGAAACCCCGCTTGGTCATCGAGCCCGCAATGGGACCGTTTCCCGGGCGAAAACGTGCTAGACTCGCCACCAGCGAAGCACGGACCTTCGCCAAAACTGGCCAACCCAAAACGTGGTGCTGAACCGTCATGAAACACATCCGATCGACCGCCGCTGTGATGACTCTCTTTCTTACCCTCCTAACCCCGTCGTCGCAGGCCCGCGGCGACGAAGGCATGTACTTGTTCAACGAGCTGCCGACGACTTGGCTGAAAGAGAAGCACAACTTCGAGCCCACGACCGATTGGGCCGACCACCTCCGACTCGCATCGGTGCGTTTCAATAGTGGCGGGTCGGGATCGTTTGTCTCTAGCGACGGCTTAGTGCTGACCAATCACCATGTGGCCAGCGACACGCTGCAAAAACTCAGCTCGGCCGACCGCAACCTGATCGAGGATGGTTTCCTGGCGTCCCAGCCCGACCAGGAATTGAAAGCGCCCGACTTGGAGTTGAACCAGTTGGTGTCGATCGAAGACGTCACCGCGCGAGTCAAAGAGGCTGTCCAGAAAGACGCATCGGTCGAGGACGCGTTCAAGCAACGCCGCGCCATCATCGCAACGATCGAGTCGGAATCGAAGGAAGCCACCGGACTGCGTAGCGACGTGGTCACCTTGTTCGGCGGCGCGCGTTACCACCTCTATCGATACAAGAAATACACCGACGTGCGATTGGTGTGGGCTCCGGAAACCGCAGCAGCCTTCTTCGGTGGCGACGCCGACAACTTTGAATACCCGCGATACAACCTGGACGCCACCTTGATGCGGGTCTACGAAGACGGCAAGCCGGCTCAGATCCAGCATTTCCTCAAGTGGAACACCCAGCCGCTTCCAGAAGGCGAGTTGGTCTTTGTCAGCGGCAACCCGGGGCGCACGCAACGCATCTTCACGGTCGACGCTCTGAAGTTCCAGCGAGATCAACGGATGCCTTACGTGCTGGACTACCTCCGACGCAAAGAAGTGTTGATGCAGCAGTTCGGTCTGGAAGGTACCGAACAAGCTCGGCGAGCCCGCGACGAACTGTTCGGGATCCAGAACGCTCGTAAAGCCTACACGGGAATGTTGGGCGGATTGCAGAACCCCGAGACGATTGATGCCAAAGCGGCCCGCGAAGCATCGCTGCTCAAGGCCCTCCAGGCCGATCCCAAGCTTGCCCCCCTGGCCAAGGGTTGGACGGAAGTCAGCGCTGTTCAGAAAGAGAAAGCCGAGATGCTGGGACAGACCGTCAGTCTCCGCAGCACCCTCTTTTCGCTCGCTCAACAGATCGTCCTGCTGGTCGAAGAAGACACCAAGCCCGACGCCCAGCGACTTCGTGGTTACACCTCGGCCGCCCGCGAGTCGCTGTTGCAAGAGCTGTACAGCACCGCGCCGATCTACGATGACTTGGAACAAGTGAAGTTGGCGGACGAACTTGCCCGCCTTGCCGAACTGAGAGGCGCCGACCACGACTTGGTGCAAGCCGCGCTTGCCGGACAGAGTCCTCGTGAACGCGCGGCCGAATTGGTGCAAGGCACAAAGCTGGCCGCCGTCGACGCCCGAAAGGCCCTGGTCGAAGGTGGCAAATCGGCAGTCGGTCAGTCGGATGACCCCATGATTCGACTCGCCCTGGCGCTGGACCCGGAGTATCGCCGAATCCGCGACCGGTCCGATCAACTTGACGAACGGGAACGCCAGGCGTACGCAAAAATCGCCGAAGCAATCACCGCGGTCGAGGGCACCGGCGGATACCCCGATGCCACGTTCACGCTGCGTCTGGCTTTCGGAGTCGTCAAGAGCTATCAGCAGGATGGCAAGACGATCGAGCCGACCACTAACTTTGCCGGCGCCTACCAGCACGCGGCCGATCACGCTGGTCAGACGGACTTTGACTTGCCGGAAAGCTGGATGTCCGGAAAGAGCAACGTCGATCTCTCAACGCAACTCAACTTTGTCTGCACCGCCGACATCATCGGTGGCAATAGCGGATCGCCGGTTGTTAATCGGGCCGGTGAGTTGGTGGGGCTGATCTTCGATGGCAACATCCAAAGCCTGACCAGTGACTACCTTTACACGGACACGCAAGCCCGCGCCGTCAGCGTCTCGGGCGTCGCCATCAAGGAAGCGATCGCCTCGATCTACGGCGCCAAATCACTCGCTGACCAGCTGGGCCGCTAACCAAGCTGTCCCCATCGCTCATCTTCACCACCTTCGGATTCCCGCTCCATGATTCGCCTATTCGTCACAGCCTGCCTGGCTGGCCTGGTTCTCTCACCCACCTTTGCGGCAGAACGCCCCAACGTCGTGCTGATCTTGGTCGACGATTTGGGCATGCATGACATCTCGATCGAAGGCAGCCAGTTCTACGAGACGCCTCGAATTGATCAGCTTGCGCGCGGCGGCGTTCGGTTCACGCACGGCTACGCAACGTGTTGTGTCTGCAGTCCTTCGCGTGCCAGCATTCAATTGGGGCAGTTCCCAGCCAGACACGGCATCACCGATTGGATTGGTGCCAAATCGGGCGAAGCCTTCAATCGCGGCGACCGTCTGCTGCCAGCCGAATACGTTCACGCGTTGCCCGCTGACGACGTGACCATCGCCGAAGCGATGCGGGCAGGCGGCTACAAGACGTTCTTCGCCGGCAAATGGCATCTGGGAGGC
>JBCCUO010000364.1:0-4939 GCA_039196805.1 Planctomycetota bacterium
AACACGGTGTCGCTGGAACGTGCCCGCATCCGCCGCAGCATCGCTTCTGCCATCAAATGGGCTTTGCCGCCAGGCCGGTTCGCTCGTGCAGCCGAATTCTCATCCACCCAGCTGCCATCTGTCTGGTGATAGACACCTGTCGTGCTGATGTAGCACACCCGAGTGGCCAAATCGATTTGGTCAAGCAAACGCTTCAGCCCACCGACTTGCGAATCGTAGCGATCGACCCGGCTTTGCGGGTCATGGGCGACGGCGATCAGAACGCGATCCACCGTTGGCAAGGCTTCCAGAGTCCGCCGATCGTTCCAATCCACCCGCAGTGCGTGGAATCCAAGGCTCTCCAGCTGGGTGGCTCGATCCTCAGTTCGCGTCGTCGCGAAGACTTCATCCCCGCGCTGCAGACTCGCCTGTGCCACGCGAATCCCGAGATAGCCGCAGCCAAATACCAGAACCTTGCGGGGGTGTGTCGGGTTCAAAAAATCGTTCACCGAACGGGGGATGTTAGCGCGCCGACGGTTACAATAGTGACTGGCTGACGCGATGCGTAACCCATATGACCCACGGATCGACAGCCCCCCATGCGGAATCGCCACAGAATTGAGGAGATCCAGCTGAATCCGCGCGACCCCATTCATCGCCGCCCGTTTTGTCGCCGCCCCTCTCATCGCCAGACAGGCGCGACGTCGGCCCAAGCCACTCGGTCAATCTTGATCACTCGAATTTTGGCTTCGGCTACTTTCGCGGTCCTGGCGCCCTGGTTCGCGAGAGCTGCGTCGGCCCAGCCACCTTCGTATGTTCAGCCATCGGTGGTGGAGCCATCGGTCTCAGGTCGGATCCAGGCCAATGGCCTGGCGCCTGCTGAGTCAGGAGTGGTCCCGACTCCCGCATCGCCTTTCGACTTTGCCAAGAGTGGGCAGACCGAGGTCGCGGTGCCCTCCGAACTGTTGTCGCTGCTGCAGAAAGGCGGCGTCCCCAATTCGCTGGAGGTCCTGCGTTTACTTGAACAGCAGCAAGGCCGCGTCGCCCAGTTGGCCGACTTTGCCACGGTCAGCATCAAGATCGGTCCCGCTCAGGGCTGCGGAGTGATTGTCTCGCCCGAGGGTCACATTTTGACAGCGGCGCATGTGGCGACGCGACCGCGCAAGTCGGCGCAGATCGTGCTGCACGATGGCCGAGTGGTCACGGCCACGACGCTGGGACTGAACCGTAGCGTCGACGCTGGTTTGCTGAAGATCAACAGTGGTCAAAATGCCGGAGAACCCTGGCCGCATGCTTCCTTGGGCGAAAGTCATTCGCTTCGTGCCGGGATGTGGTGCATCGCCATGGGGCACCCAGGTGGCTACCAACGCGCGCGCGGCAGCGTCACCCGGGTCGGCCGACTGCGGGCCGTCGAACCGGACAAGATCGTGACCGACTGTGCGTTGATTGGTGGGGACAGCGGCGGTCCGCTGTTCGACCTGGGAGGGCGGTTGATCGCCGTGCACAGCCGGATCGGCAACAGTGTTGACGACAACCTGCACGTCCCGATCGACCACTACGAATTTGCCTGGTCACGCATGCTGAGCGGCGAGTCTTGGGGGATGCTTCCAGGATTCCGACCGGTCCTGGGCGTTCGAGGAGATAAGGATTCCGGCGTCGCAAGGTTGTTGGTTGTTCGCAAAGGCACGGCGGCTGACCGCGCGGGCATGCAGAAAGGTGACATCGTCGAGCAGTTTGGTGATGTTCGCATCACCGACTTTCAGTCGCTAAAGGATGCGGTCAATGACACGATGCCGGGCGAACGCGTCCGGGTGTGGGTGCGACGGGGCGACCAGATCATCCAGCACATCCTTGAGATCGGCCGCGACGGTTAGAGACAGCGAGAGGACTTCCTTGAAGATAACTCCAGTGCATCGACTAGTTACACGTGCTGCCGTAGGCCTACTGATAGTGGCCACCGCGTCGATCGCGACCGCGCAAGATTCATTGGGCTACCGACGTAGCGGGCGAGTCGTCCTGAACACGCGCGACAACGTGCTGATGATGCAATTGGTTCGGCCGTTGGCCACCCAGTTGGCACCCTCGGTCGCTCGAGTGATCAGCAACGATCGCCCAGTCGCTTACGCCACGATCGTGACGACCGACGGATACGTGCTGACCAAGCACAGTGAATTGAGCGGTGATCCGATCAAGGTTCGCCTGTCGACGGGCCGGCGTCTACCGGCGCGAGTCGCCGCGGTTCGTCCCTCCAACGATCTGGCTCTGCTGAAAGTCGAATCGAGCGAACCGCTGGCCGCGGTTCAGTTTCATACCGAGAGTCCTGCGGTTGGGAGCTTCGTGATCACCGCGGGCAACATCGGGCGACCGATCGGATTGGGCGTGGTGGGCGTCAGCGAGCGGCCCGTCCAGCACACCGGTCGTCTGGGCGTCGTGCTGCGTCAATCGTCCGGCGGCGGCGCGTCGGTCAGCGAGATCTATCCGAACAGCGGTGCCGAGTTTGCTGGGATCGTCAAAGGCGATCGGATCATTGCCATCGACGGTCTTCAGCAGCCCGATCACAGTTCCGTCAAGTCGACGCTGGGTCGATACTACCCCGGTGATCGCGTGCGATTGACGATCGTGCGTGAAGGAGACCAACTGGAGATGAACGCTCGCATCCGCGATTTATCGCTGATGCAGGAGACCGAGAACGACGCCAAGGTTAACGGGCCACGCAATGCCCGACTCAGCGGTTTCGATAGCGTGATCCAACACGACACGGTCTTAGACATCGACCAATGCGGCGGCCCCTTGCTGGACACGTCCGGGCATGTTGTCGGCATCAACATCGCGCGAGCCGGTCGCGTCGTCAGCTACGCGTTGCCCGCCACATTGCTGGAGCGCGAGACCAAAGCGATGCTTAGAGACGCCAGACGTCCCGACTGACTAAGACGAATGCTCCGCCATGTCGCGAGCGTGGTAACTGCTGCGAACAAAGGGTCCACTGGCGACCTTCTTGAATCCCATCGATTCGGCAATCTCACCCAGCTCCTCGAACTCCTCCGGTGGAACGTAGCGCACCACCGGCAGGTATTGATCGCCCGGCTGCAAGTATTGACCCAGCGTCAAAAAGTCGACGCCGTACTCACGTAGATCGGAGAGCGCGTCGAGCAGCTCACCTCGTTCCTCTCCCAGCCCCAACATCAAGCCGCTCTTCGTCTTGACCCCCGCGTCGTAGTCCTTGACCGTCCGCATCATTTGCAGCGTCCAGCGATAGTCGCTCTTGGGCCCCCGCACCCGCCGGTACAGTCGAGGCACGGTTTCCATGTTGTGATTGAAGACGGTTGGCTGGGCGTCAATCACTCGCTTGAGGGCTGGTTTGCATTTCACGAAGTCGGGCGTCAGGACTTCGGTGGTGGCGCCGGTTCGCTCTCGGACGGCGACCACGCAGTCGTGAAAGTGCTGGGCGCCCCCGTCTGGCAAGTCATCGCGAGTCACGCTGGTGATCACGACATGCTTCAGCCCAAGGCGGGCCGCCGCCTCAGCCACCCGCTGCGGTTCGTCCGATTCCGGTTCAGCGGGGGGTCGGCCCCGTTTGACCGCGCAGAACCCGCAGGGACGCGTGCAGACATTGCCCAATATCATGAACGTGGCCGTCTGCTGACTGTAACACTCCATCCGATTGGGGCACTTAGCGTTCTCGCATACGGTCTCCAGCCCCAATTCGTCGACCAGCGAATCGGTCAGATGGTTGGCGTTGCTTCGCGGAATGGGCCGCTTGAGCCACCGAGGCAGTCGGCCAGTGGCACTGGTGAGCGTGCCCACGGGCATTTCGGGTTCAGCGACAACGGGAAGTCGAAATGCCATCTGCGGTCGTGCATCCAAGTCGAAAATCAGGGAACGGAACCGATAGGCGACATCCAATGCCGTCGGACACCAAAACCGTATTGTACGGCAAAGCAAATCCATCTCCATGGCGTGCCTGCCGCGTATTCAACCGAAAGGCCACGGCTACAATTGGCCCCCCATGGGTAAGAAGAAGAAAAAAAACGCCAAGAAAGCGAGCGGAACCAATGCGGCCAGCGTAACAGTGGTGGCAGAGAATCGGCGCGCACGCCACAAGTACGAGATCCTGGATTCGGTCGAATGCGGCATGGTGTTGATTGGCAGCGAGGTGAAATCGATGCGTGAGGGAAAGCTCTCACTGGATGAAGCCCACATCCGCGTCAAGGACAACGACCTGTGGCTGATCAATGCGGACATCGCGCACTACAACAACGCGGGCATGTGGAACCATGATCCACGCCGACCACGCAAGTTACTGGTTCACGCTCGCGAGTTCGACAAGTTCGCCGGCAAGGCTCACGAGCGAGGGCTGACGCTGATCCCCCTGCGGGTCTACTTTAACGAGCGAGGCATTGCCAAGTGTGTCATGGGACTGGTGAAAGGAAAGAAATTGCACGACAAGCGTCAGACGCTGAAAGACCGTGACGCCAAGATGGGACTGCAGCGCGCGATGAGGAAGCGTCCATGACGTTGTCGATCAAAGACCTAATCAAGTCGTTCGACCAGCCCGGTGGCGGCAAGTTGACCGTCTTGGACATTCCCGACTTTCAGATCGCTGCCGGTGAGCAGGTGGTGCTGATCGGCGAGAGCGGCGGTGGCAAAACCACACTGTTGCATTTGATCGCCGGGCTGCTGACACCTGACTCCGGTTCCGTTCAAGTTACCGGCGTCGAACTGACCAAGCTCAGCGAACAGGGCCGCGATCGATTGCGTGCCGGCGCCGTTGGGTACGTCTTTCAAACGTTCAATTTGTTGCCGGCCTTCACGGCGTTGGAGAACGTCCGTTTGGGCATGACCTTTGGGCGTTCGCCTGCCGACGGTGACCGAGCGATGGCACTGCTTGAAAGTGTGGGACTTGCCGACCGCGCGTCCTATCGACCCGGACAATTGTCGGTCGGTCAACAGCAGCGTGTGG
>JBCCUO010000365.1:0-4937 GCA_039196805.1 Planctomycetota bacterium
CCGACGTTGCCAATGCGGAATCGAAAAATTCAAGATTTTCGATCGTCAAAGTTGACTCTAATCAAGACCATCGCTCTCCCCGAAGCGGGGCGAGGGGTGCCAAATTCGTCGGCTGCTACGATGCGTGTAGACGAAGGGTGGACGACGGTTGGGCGTCGGGACAACATGAGAACGACGCGACGTCCCTGCGGGCATCGGTTTCTACACCCCAATTTTATCCGCTCTCAGAAAGGAGACATCCGCTACACCGACTTGTATAGACACCAATGACGGCCGGGGAGGTGAGGAATGCCTTGCCGCACGATCAGCCCCAATGCCCCCGGTGCTCTACGCGAACTGCGCAGGAGCCGTTTCCAACAGGCTGATGATCAGCGGTAGCAATTGCTTCTTGCGACTGACCACGTCATCCAGCTTGTAGAGGTTCTCTTCCAACTGTGGGTAGTTGATTTCTTCCCAGCCATCGGGTTCTTGACTGAGAAGAAGCAGGCTGCCATTGCTGGCAATGTCGGTGACCAGTAGCGCTGAGAACTCCGACTTCGTTTGCAAAGCCAACTCGGCAAGGGCCCGAGCCAGCTCTTCTTTGCGTTCCCAGAACAGATCCAATCCAATCTCTTCGATCTGTGAAATCGTGAAGCGACGACCACCTTCGGAAAACTCTTTACAGTCTTCTCGGACGACTTGGTCGGGTGGGCACGTTCGCAGCGCAGAGCCCACTTGAAAGAACTCCGTCGCGTACTCTTCCAAAGAGAAGTCGCAGTATTGCTGCAGCCATTTCAGCATTTCACGATCGGTTTTGGTCGTCGTGGGTGATCGCAAGAAGAGTGTGTCGCTGATCATCCCCGACGCCATGCACAAGGCGATACCGGGTGACGGATCCAGGCGTGCTTGCCGGTACATGCGACTGACCAGCGTGCAGGTCGACCCAACCGGGTCCATGAACATGCGAATGGGACGGGTCGACGTGAGCGACCCGCCCAGGCGGTGATGGTCAAGGACTTCGACGATGTCTGCGTCGTCGGCACCGGTGACTGCTTGCGACAGCTCATTGTGATCGACCAGCACCAACTCGGGACGCGGTGGATTGATCAAATCACTCTTGCTCAGGATGCCGATCAACGATTTCCCGTCGACCACGGGAAAGACGACCTGCGGCGTGCCCGCGATCTGATGTCGAGCCGCTTCGACTGGCATCTTGCTTGGAAGCGACATGAACGATTCATCGATCACGCCACGAATCAACTGCGAAGCTTTGATCCGCATCGTCGTGGTGGCGGTGTCGAAGGGACTGCAGATGACGGCGACTCCGCGGGCCTTGGCCAACTGCATCAGCCCACTGGACAGTTCGTATCCTCCGGTGACCACCAAGGCGCGAACGCCCATCTCCAATGCGGGCAACTGGATCGTCGGGCGATCTCCGCTGACGACAAGCAACCGGTCCGCAGGGAACTGCTTCATCCGCTCGGTGAAACCGCCCGCACTCATGGCGCCCACAGTGACGATCAAGTCCTCGTCTTGGTCGACATCCAGTGCGTGCTGGAAACGTCCTCCCAACACCTCGACCACCTTGGACAGGTTGGTGTTCACTTTCCGTGACCGAATCGGATCGACGCCACCCTGGAACAACAACTCCAAGAGGTCTAGGAGCGTCACCAAACCAATCACTTCGTCGACTTCATTCAAGACGGGGATCGCGCGTAACGAATGCTCGTCCATCTTCTCGTAAACTTCGTAGAACACGTCGGTAAGCCGAGCGACGATCGGGTCTCGCTGGCAGACGTCTTCCACTTCCGGGCGGACATCCATGATGATCCGCGGTGGCTGCAGCCCGGCTTTCTTGAGCGCGAATTCGGTCCGCTGATTGGGAGCTCCGCAGCAAGCCGCGACCGCGTCAGGGCGAGTCGTCCGCTGCAAGAAATCCGCGTAGGCAATGGCACTGCAAATCGCATCCGTGTCCGGATTCCGGTGCCCAAAAACAAGCAGGGACATGTTAAGTCGCCGTCGAAGTAAGCAATTGACTGGCCGCGTCTAGAATCGACTCCGGTTCACTCATCCGTCCCTCTCCCTGGACGCGGCAGCTTAGCCATCCTGGTTCAGGCCCCACAATATGGCAGCCGTCGTCGACCAGTTGTTGCACGTTACGGATCACAGAGGCTTTTTTCCACATCGGATCGCTCATCGCTGGCGCGATCAACACCGGGCAAGACACCTGTAGGTACAGAGTGCTGACCAAGCAATCAGCGATGCCACCGGCAAACTTGCCGATCAAGTTTGCTGTCGCCGGTGCCACAACCATCAACTGCACATCGCGGGCCAGTTCAATGTGAGGCCCCAGCGGAAAACGTGATGAATCGATGCCGGTGACCCCAACCGGATTTCCCGAAAGGGCCGCGAAGGTGGCTGAGCCAAGGAACTCAGTCGCAGAGGAAGTCATTGCGACCTGGACGTCGGCACCGGCTTGGACGAGCCCGCTGCAGACCGACGCTGACTTGAACGCAGCGATCCCGCCACCAATCGCCAACAGAATGCGACACCCGGCGAATCGGCCGAGGTCGCTGTCGCCGGGAACTTGCGTCAAAGGTCCGCGGCTTCCAAATCGGGACCTTCGGCGGCCGCAATCTTGGCATCCAGGTCTTCGACGACCTGAACTTCGTTGTCCATGTTGAGCACGATCTTGTCTTGTACAATCTCTTGCAACACGATCGACATCTTGTCGTGCGTATCTACATTGACCAACGCTCGGCTGCCCTGGTTCAGTTGGACCAGCCGTTTCTGAATCAGCGTGCTGAGTTTGAATCGACCACCAACCTTGTTGACGATTTCCTCTTCCTTTAGCTCTTCTAGCATGGATGCATGTCCCTTTGACTTTCGAGTAGCTGGCAAATTTCGGTGACAGCTAGGTCGACCGAGCCATTGATGATTTCGTATTTATAGTGCGACAGAAAACGCATCTCAGACGCGGCCGCTTCCAGACGCCCCGCGATGGCGGCTTCCGTCTCGGTTCCCCGCTGCCTGAGTCGCCGCTCCAGCTCATCCATCGATCCCGGATGGATGAAGATCGTAATCGGGTTGAATTCGGCGTGTTCCAAGACCGCCAGAGCACCTTGGACATCGATCTCCAAAATAACCCACTTCCCCTCCGCCAGACCAGTGGCCACCTGCTGACGTAGCGTCCCGTACCAGTGTCCGAGGTTGAATACCTGCTTGCACTCCAGGAAGTCCCCCATCTGGCGCTTCTGGGCAAAAGCGTCTTCGCTGAGAAAGTGGTAGTGCTTACCGTCGACTTCACCGGGGCGCGGAGGCCGTGTGGTCGCCGAGACGCTCAGTTCCAACGGCAAGTCACATTGCTCGATCAGTTGGCGAACGACCGTCGACTTTCCGGCGCCGCTGGGGCCGGAAATGATGATCAATCGCCCCGGACAGCCATCCGACCGGGACTTGCCGTTGAGTGTTGTGTCGATGGATTCGTTTCCGGGCGGGGTCATGGTCAGCAACCTACTCGATATTCTGAACCAATTCCCGAATCCGTTCGAGAGCGCATTTGATTTCAACCACGTGATGCGAGATCCCAGCATCGGCCGATTTGCTGCCGGTCGTGTTGGCTTCGCGGAACATTTCCTGAACGATGAAGTCTAGTTTCCGCCCGGTTGCCTCCGGCTGCTGCTGTCGTTCGGATTCGCTTGACGTAGTCTCGACCTGACCAATCACCGCCAAGAACTGCTGCAAGTGACTGCGAAGCCGGGTGACCTCTTCGCTGACGTCTGATCGGTCCGCGAAGATCTGGACTTCACGGAGCAGGTCGCTGGTCTTCAGTTCCACCTCGTGTTTGGCCAGCAATCGCTCCAGTTTTGCGTGCAGTCGGTCGCGGTAGGACTGGACCACCGTCGGTGCCAGGGACTCAACTTCGTCCAAACGCGACGCGATTCCGACGGCTTCTTGGCGAAGCGTGTCGGCCATCGCCGCCCCTTCGGCATCTCGCATCTGGTTCAGTTTCGAGATCGCTTCGCCCACCGTTCGTTCGACCAGCTGGGTTAGCAGTTTGCGATCCGCAAAATCCGCCGGAGGAAGAACCACACCGGGCAGAGCTAACAGTCCGCCGACATCCAACGTGGGGTTCTGGCCCATCGCCTGGCAGGCCTGAGTCAGTTGACGGTGATACGACGCGATTGCGTCCATGTCCAATCGCGGCAAGCCTTCCCCCGGTGGGCGACGCCAGTGAAGGGTCATTTGGACCGAGCCCCGTTGGATCCGCTGGCGAGCCAATGCCTCGATACGCGACTCCATGCCGGAAAGTGAATCGGGCAGGCGGGCAACGCACTTGAACCCGCGGTTGTTGACGGTCCGGATTTCGACCTGCACGGTCCCTGGCTGGCCAAGGCATTCCGCGTGTCCCTGGCCGGTCATGCTGCGAGGGGAACCGGCCACTAGTTGTCTTCGGCGGAAGGTTCTTCTGCTGCATCGTCACCATCAGTTGCATCGCCTTCGACGGTCGCATCGGCCGCGGTGCTATCGTCCGTCGTCGAAGGAGCCGCATCCTCTGGGGCCGTGTCTGGTGCCGACGCTTCTTCTGTGGCTCCCGTTTCCGCCGGAGTCAGTTCCATCGCGTCCGCGGCATCCGACGATTCGCCCTCGTCTTCAGCATCCCCCGATCCTAGGAGTCCTTCCAGACCACCAAGCACGTCATCGGTTGGAGGCAAAAACTCGTCAGCCACTTCTTCATCGCCAGGACCAGCGGCCATTCCTGGAGTGTTCGACGGCAGCGAAGGCGTGTGCGTACCCAGCAACCACATCGTGAAAGCACAGACAAATGCCCAGATCGCCGCGGTCACCACGGTGATCAAAGTGAACGTGTCTCCAGCTTTGCTGCCAAAGGCACTCTGGCCGCCCGGGCCACCCAAGGCACCCGCCAGCCCGCCGCCGCGACCGCGCTGGACCAGGAC
>JBCCUO010000366.1:0-4935 GCA_039196805.1 Planctomycetota bacterium
CAGCCATCCTGGTGCGCAGCCCCTTGAAGAAGAAATCGGCAGATGACCGGCCGCGTCATGACAGGAACAATCGGAAAACTTTTCCAACGACGCGACGTTCCGCCAGTATCCCCAACCCGATGTGTGAGTTCTGAAATTGCGATTTCTTGGGACACCCTCCCGCCTGCGGGCGCCTGCGTGAGGATATGACGCGGTAGCACCAGGGAGGTCCCTCTACGGCCCTTAGCGGCCGACTCGCCCGGAGGCAGAGTGCCCTACAGCTTGCCGTGATTTGCTACGCAAGACGGTTCTGGTGAATAAAGTGCACCACTTCAAAACTGACGCAACGGTTTAGGATCGTTCGTTCAGTTCCGCCAGGTTTCTTTGCGCCGTTTCAAGTTTGACGCGGTAGAAAGCATCTCCATCGGAAAGTTTCCAAGCAGCACGCAGCTCGTCAATCGCGTCGCGGTAGTCACGCTCAGCTGCATCGGCGTGCTTCGCCACGGCGGCAACTGCGGCACGCTGCAGCCGCGCTTGGGCCAAGGACTGCAAGAAGTCGGGACGCTCAGGCTGATCGGCAACGTCATCCCTCAAGCACTCGATCAACTCGGTCCAAGTTTGGAGTGCTTGCGTGAGTCGACCGATGGATTGCCATCCACGGGCCAAGTCGGTGTGGGCCGTTTCTAACAGATGCCGGTCGCGTTCGGCTCCGCGGCGATCAACAAGCCAGGCGGCCCAGGAAACGGCTTCCGCGAGTGGAAGGAGATCCCTTTCGCGGCGGGCAGGTCGGTTCCTCAGGATCATGACTTCCAATCGCACGAGCGCCGAGGCGGCCTTGCGCTGCAGGGTCGTGCCGGCCGAACGTGCCGGATCGGCCGGCAGTGTAGCGGCAAGCCAGCGTCGCTGAAACGAGATCTGTCGCGGGTCAGGCGTTTGATCGATTGCCAGCATGCCAGTCAACAAACTCACTCGTTCCAGGTTCGCCAGCTGGCTGCAATAGACTGCATCGGAGCCGAGGTTACTTGAAAGCCCGACTTTCCGAATCGTCACATGGGGCCTGGTGCGATCCCTTGTTGACAATTGGGCGGTCGATTGGGAATCGATTTCACCTAGCAAGCGATTGGCCAGGCGCAGTCGTTCCGCGGATTCGTCTGATTGGCCCTGAAGCCGGTACAGATCGGCGAGTCGGAGGTAGCACTTTGCACGTTCAAGCCGAGCAATATCGTTTCGGACCAACGTCGAGTAAGACTCGTCTTGCTGGTACAGCAGATTCTCTTTCAACGTCTGTTCGATGGAAACTTGAGTTAGTGACTCGTACTGAGTGATCGCCTGCTGCAACAGATCCTCCCGAATGGCGGCCATACCGGGGTAGTACCGCAGCGAGCCGCTGAGGTCGATCAACCAGGCGTCAGCGGTTTCGTGCGCGTCGATCAACCGCGTCATCGCGTTTTGGTGGGCGGTTTCAGCCGCCTGTCGAGCCAGCTGTTCATCCTGATGCGCGCGATGGATCACGATGCCGAACAGAATCGACGCGATCAACAGGATGAAGATTGATGCGGCGATTGTTGCTGCCATCGATCGATTTCGTCGACACCAACGAATCGATCGGTCCACGAGGTTCTCGCGATAGACCGAGACGGGCTGGTCGGCGATGAAAGCACGTACGTCATCCGCGATTTGCTGTGCCGATGCGTAACGTTGGTCCGTTTCTGGGCGAGTGGCTTTGTCAACGATGGCACACAGCGCTCGCGGAGCGGACGATTGCGTTGTGTTGAGCGCGGGACGGACGCCGGATCGAACGGCGTCGAGAATCTGATCGACGTTCTTTCCTTGATAGGGATGCTTGCCTGCCACGATCTCGAACAGGACTACGCCCAGCGAGTAGATATCGGACCGATGATCCATCGTCGACAGAAGACCTTGGGCCTGCTCAGGAGACATGTAGGCGGGAGTCCCGGCGATCGTGCCGTCCGACTCTGCCTGCATCGGCCCCTGCAACCGAACGTTGGGACTGGGATCGTTGCCTTGCTCATTGCCCGCGTCTTGCTGTCGGGCCAGTCCCCAGTCCAAGACGACGGTTTCACCAAAGGCCCCGACAACGACGTTGGCTGGTTTGAGGTCTCGATGCAGCACACATTGCGAATGCGCGTAAGCGATCGCCTGACAGACGTCGATGAATCGCTCCAGCAATGGCGTGATCGCCAGTCGAAGCTGATACGGCGTGGGTGATTTCTTTGCTGCGTGCAGTTCGGCGTGCACCCCGCGAATGTGTTTGCGGAGCGTGTCACCGTCCAGCAGTTTCATCACGTAGTAGTGCTGTTGGTCATCACAGCCGAACTCATGCACCGGCACGACACCTGGATGCTGCAACTGGCTGGTGATCTTCGCCTCGTTCAGAAACAGCGTTTCCTTTCTCTTGTCTTCGTCCGTGTCGCCGAAGAATCGCTTGACCGCTACTTCGCGGCCCAATTGACGGTCGACGGCACGATCGACGACACCGCATCCGCCGCGTCCAAGCTCCTCCAATCGTTCATAGCGACTACGGCTCTCGCCAACAGAAGACCCCGAATCACCTAGTCCCTCGGAATCACCAGGTGAAACGTCAGCGGAACTACTCGGCCCCAGAGCGGCGCCGCGAGCGGTTGGGTCTAGGTCCAAACGTGTACAGGCCAATCGACTTCGGCGACCGATTCCGGACGATCTGGCGGAAGACGAGTCACCGTCCAAGCCAGACGGTGCGTCCCCGTGGCAGATTGCCCCGACAACCGTCGCATCCTCGGGCGTCGACGGTTCAGCGGAGTGAGAGTCATCGGAAACGGCTGGATCTTGCTGGCCCATGGTCGGAATCATTCGGCACTGGAGAGCATCGTCCGTTGGTGGCGATGTTGTCGGTTTTTCCAACGAAACCCGTGATCACGAACCGCCGGACGTGGAAATCTACGTCGCGGCGATGAGCAGCGGTCGCAAGGCCGAAAAACTTGGGTGTTTACCAGACGCAGCTAATCGGTATGATTATTGAGAGTCAGTCGCAATAAGGTCCGCCGCCTAGCCAGCCAGCAACGTCGCGCACGGACAGTGGGATTCTCCGCTGGTTCCCGCGTCGATCTGCCTAGCCAGCAACTGGGGTGAACGCTCCATCCCCATTTCAAGAGTCTCGTTGTGAACTCGCTTTCGTTGGTTCAAATCAAGTCGCTGCTGGAAACCGCAGGTCACCACCGTTCCGCCATCCAATCGAGCACCGCGGCGAAACCGAGGTCAGTTTTCGTGCGCGAAGTTCGTTCTCTGATGCTTTGCATGACGCTCGCCATGGTGACTGGTTGCGATGTCAAATCGACAACTACTTCAAGTGCACCGATGGAGGCAGCCAATGCACCACGAACGTGGGTAGCCACGACGGGTCACGTCCATGATGCGTTGGCGGCGATCACTTCAGGCACCGACATCAAGCTCAAGCTGCTTTGCGGTGCGGGTGTCGACCCTCACTCGTACAGCGCAAGCATCAATGATGTCCAAGCGATGCAGGACTGCGGCGCCATCTTCTACAACGGGTTTCATCTGGAAGCGAAGCTGCACGAGGAGTTGGAGGGCCGCTTCGGGGACAAGTCATGGGCAATGGCGTCCGCCTTTCCCGAGTCGGCTCGACTGGATTGGTTGGAGGATGGCCAAGTCGATCCCGAGGCTCCCTTCGACCCACACATTTGGAATCATTTGCCTGGCTGGACCAAGTGCGTTCAGGGACTGATTGATCGGGTCTGTCAGATCGACCCTGCCAATGAGATGTTGTATCGCGAGAATGGTGCTGTGTATGTGGACTCACTGCAACAGTTGCATCGCGACGCGGAAGCAGAATTTGCAAAGATCCCACCCGCGCGGCGTGTGCTGGTCAGTGCACACGACGCATTCAATTACTTTGCGAACGTTTATGGCTTTGAGACCGTTGCGGTTCTGGGGATCGGCAACGACGCCGAGGCAGACCTACGCACGATGCGAGACGTAGCCGGCGTCGTGATCGAGCGCCGAGTGCCGATGATTTTTCTGGAAACGATCACGAACCCCAAGGTCACCGACGCTTTGAAAGAGGCCTGTGAGGCGAAAGACTGGTCCGTCCAGATCGCTGACCGACCCCTGTACTCGGACGACTTGGGTAGTGTGCCACCGGAAGACACGTTCATCGGGGCGTTCCGGTCGAATGTTCGGCTGATCAGCGAGTCGCTGAAGGCATCCCCAGCGCTTGAGGAGGCCGGAACGTGAATCTGGCGATTCAAACCCATCAGCTGACGGTGGCGTACGACGCCAAACCGGTGTTGTGGAATGTGGACGTCAAGATTCCGTCGTTGGGAATCACGGGGATTCTGGGCCCAAACGGTGCGGGCAAGAGTACGTTGATCAAGGCGATGATGGGCATGGTTCCGTGCCTGTCGGGACGCGTTGAATTTCGTGGCGTTCCAAGTCGCAAAGCGTTATCGACGGTGGCCTATGTGCCCCAACGTTCCACGGTGGACTGGGATTTTCCGGCGACCGTGTTCGATTTAGTGATGATGGGAACGTACGGTCGATTGCGATGGTTCCAACGTCCGGGCAGCCAGCAACGTGATGAGGTGCACGCGGCGTTGGAACAGGTCGAGATGCGGGAGTTTGCGGATCGGCAGATCGGTGAACTCTCAGGCGGTCAACAGCAGCGAGTGTTTTTGGCTAGGGCATTCGTCCAACATCCAAGCATTTGCCTGATGGACGAACCGTTCGCCGGTGTCGATGCCAAGACGGAGGGATCGCTGGTCAAAATTCTTCGTAGCATGCGTGATCAAGGAAAGACGATCGTCATGGTGCACCATGACCTGTCGACCGTGGATCAGTATTTCGATCACGTCGTTTTGTTGAACAAGGAATTGGTGGCTTGTGGCATGACCAAGGACGCATTCACCAAAGACAACATTCAGCAGACTTACGGCGTTTGGA
>JBCCUO010000367.1:0-4923 GCA_039196805.1 Planctomycetota bacterium
CTCATCAGTTGGCCAGTCGGCAAGAGGGCTAGGCGTTCATCCCATCGATGAAGCTGTCGAAAGGCTGGGAGAACGTCTCACGCGTGTCGGTACGCATCCGACACGTCGGGCGTCAAGGTCTTCGAGTGATTTTGCGGGCTGCGACTTCTGTTCTTTTACCGGCTTGTGGGTTTTCGACTTGTCACTTGCGATGCGCATGGTCTACACCCCGTGTGGACTACCGTCTTTGCCCCTCGCCACTTCGGCCTTTTCGCGTGATGTCGACCCTGACGCCTGACCTTGTGCGACGCCTCTCCGCGCGGGAGTTCTTGGTCGGGCTATCGCTCGCGGTCGGACTGTGGGTCGCCGGTTCGATGTGGGCGGACGAGATCCCTGTCGACGACACGTTGCCAGCGGCTCAGGTGGCCGAAGAAACGGAGTCCCTTGATCAAGATCTGGCAGTCTTCTCGGCGCCCCAAGCACCCATCGCCCGGCGACCCGAGTATCCAGCGTTGCCGATCCAGCAAGCTGAGCCAATCAGTGTCGACACGTTTGGATTGATCGAGGACATCCATGTCGAGCCGACTAGCGAGATTTCCATCCAGGGCGACGTGACGGTGCATCAGTCCGATCCTTTTCCTGTCACGCAGCCCACCCCAACTCCACGAGTGCCTTTTCGCAGGCGGCTCTACGGCGCGTTGAAAGCGGCACTGTGTGGCTGTGACGACTGTTATCGTCCGCAATGGCACCTCGTCCAATCGTCATCCTTTTGGGTGGATTCGGCACGACCACAGAGCCGGACGCGAGTGCGATGGGATTATGGAACGAACGTCATCCTGGCCGACCGGGCCGAGTACTTTTGGGCGCGTCAGGGTGGTCGCGGGCCCAGTGCGTTCACCGGTCAGCTCGACTATCACGAGCTGTCCAACTACACAGAAACCGCGACGGGGAAGTTTTCGACATTCATCGTCACTCCCTACCGATCCCTCTACCTTGGCGACGACGATCACTTCGCCGGTTTTGGTGACATTCAGATCGGCACCAAGAGCATGTTGGTCGACACACCGTTGTTGCAAGTGACTTTGCAAACCACGACGACAACGCCATCGGCCAGCCCCAGCAAGGGGCTGGGAATCGGCCACGTAGCGATCGAGCCTGCACTTTTGATCGGCTTGGCGCTGACCGAACGCGACTACCTGCAGGCACAAGCAGCGGAGTGGATACCGATCGGCGGCGATTCCGCCTACGAAGGCGCCCTGCTGCGTTGGGGCGTGGCCTGGAATCGGATCGTCTGGCAAGAAGACCAAGACAACGTGATCACGTTGAATTTGGATCTGGTCGGCTGGTCGTTCCAAGATGGCTCTTACACCGACCCAGTGCTGGGGCAAGTATCCGCCAACAACGAGACCTATTTCTACATCGGTCCAGGCGCTCGCTGGTTGTTGTGCGGGAAGTTCGAATTCGGTGTCGGCGGAATCCTCGCACTCTCAGAAAATCACTTTGCTGAGAACATGATTCGCACTGATCTGACGATGCGGTTCTAAGCGGCTTCGTCGTAGTAACCGGGCTCGTCCTTGCCGTCGCCGTTGAAGTCGCCGACGATCGGCGTGGCGCCCTGCGACGTTGGCTTCATGCGAATCTGTAGATCGTTGCCGGTCAGGCGATGGTCGCCATCGGTGTCGATGATCCAAGTGTCCCCCCGGACAATTCCGATTTCATCTATGCCATCCCCGTTGAAGTCGCCAACCACCGGTTGATCACCTGGTCGACCGTACTGGAAGGATTGTTCTCCAGGTCGCCGACGCCCGTCGCCGTCGTGATCCAACAGCCAGGTCCCTCCACGGAACACAGCAATCTGATCAATGCCGTCGCCGTTCCAATCGCCTGCCAGCGGCGTGTCACCCTGCTCGCCATATTGGAAGACATGGTCGACCACGTCTGCATGCAAGTCGCCTTGAACGCTTCGCTGCATCATCCGCTCGGTCGACTCCGACGATTTCCGAGCCTTCGAAGCGACTAGCAAGGCGGGCACGTCACGGCGGTGGGTATTGTCGGGATCGGGCAGTCCAGGATCGCGACGAATTCGCTGCGGATCTCGCTCCCACTGTCGACCGAAGATGGCGATGTCGTCTTTGCCGTCGCCATCCCAGTCGCCGATCACGGGACGGTCCAGCATCGTTCCCATCCGAATCCACAGATCGCCTTCGTCCCACCGACCGTTTCCGTTCAGGTCAACAAACCATTGGCCGCCATGATAGACAGCGACCTCATCTTGGCCGTCACCATTGAAGTCACCGGTCAGCGGCACGCAGTCATCACATCCAAATGCCAGCTCGGTCTCGTTGCGCAATGCAGCATTGGTTCCACGCGGGCGCAGTTGTTGGCCGATCGACCACTTCCCTTTCGCCAACGGAATGCTTGGCCAATCCATTGACCTAGCCCGTCTCACGCTGGCCTGACGCATCGTCGAGGAAGGAACTTCGTCATCCGGCGTGAAGCCGGCGTTGATCACACTCAGGTGCCACGAGACGGCCCACTCATCGCTGAAGACAGGCTGTTGCTGAATGGAAATCGGCTCGGCATAGGCGACCACACGAACTGCCGTGTCGAACGTCTCGATGGGCCCCGCCAGCCGGTCCGGTGTTTCTGGGGCTGGTGGGATCGGCGGAGGAGGCACCGGTGGATCAGGAACGGGCACCACCACGATCTCGCTGAAGTTGTTCAGCTCGCTAACCGAGCCCGCGGCAAGCGCGATGTTCAGGATTGCGTCGTCCCTGGGATCCGTCGCATCGCTAGCAGCCAGTGTTTGCACCTGAATCAGCGTTTCGTCGTTGAGTTGATCAGCCGGATTGACCGCAACACCGCCTCGGGATCCAGCCGTATCCAAACCGTCGACGTAGTGGTCAGGCTGAACCTGATAGACGTGATATGAGCCTGGTCGCAAACCTGTGAATTCGTAGTAGCCGTCAGCGTCGGTCGTGACGCGAATCGGGCCGTCCGGGTATTCGCCCGGAAGAGCCCGGTCGCCACTGAACGGAAGCCCGAGCACGCTGCGCAGCTCCAATACGACGCCGCCCAGTCGCTCGTCGTCGGGCGTCAGGACGCCATCGCGGTACTGTCGAAGATCCTGCGGATCGGGTGGCGTTCCCAGCTCCAACGCTTCGCCGTCTTGAAAGACATATCCGGAGATCGTTGCCGGAGGGACTTCCGGGAAGTTGTACCGGGCTCCCTGTGCGCCGCTTGGAAGAACGATCTGGCCGATATGGTCGTCTGAAACGATCTGGCCACCCTGATCGCCGACCACTTCGCCGCCATGAAAAAACGCAGCCGGTTGTTGTTGACGCACGCCGTACGTGTCTGGCCTGAGTCCTTCGAATCGATACTGACCATTGGCATCGGTTCGCGTCGTCGAGATCACCTCGCCATCGCGATCGATCAGCTCGATCACGACCCTGGCGAGTGGATCATCACCTGGATCAAAACGCTGATTCAGATCCGTCTCGCTCCAGACGTACCCGGACAGACTTGCGGGTTGCAATTCGCAAAAGTCGTAACCGGTCAACGCGTCGCCCGTCAGCATTGTCGTTGCCAACAGATCTTGCCCTAGGACTCGACCCGACCCGGTTCCCGGTGTTTGCCCGCCATGAAACAACCCGTCGGGTTGATGTTCGAAGACCTGGTAGTCCCCTGGGGCGAGATCATCGAATTGGTAGCGTCCTTGTGCGTCCGTTGACGTGAAGGTGATCAACTGACCTGAGGCATCGCGGAGGTCGATGCGTACTCCCGCCAGTCCCGGTTCGTCGGGTTGGCGAATGCAGTCGGAGTTGTGATCGACATAAACCGTGCCACTGATCGACGCCGGTTCCAGTTCACAGAAGTTGTACTCGGTCAGTCGATCCCCCCATCCGATCGGAATGGCCGAGATTTGGTCAGCGACCAAGTCGTTTCCGCCGTGGCTTCCCGCGCGCTGACCGCCTTGCAGGTAACCAGCCGGTTGCGTTTCGCGAACCATGTAGTTGCCCGCCGGGAGATCCGAAAAACGATACCGGCCGGAAGCATCGGTTTCTGTTGATCCGACCAGATTCCCGTCCGTGTCGAACAGCTCGACCAAGACACCAGCAATCCCAGGCTCACCTTCGTCGACGATGCAATCGCCGTCACGATCAGCAAACACACGACCAGCGATCTCTGCCGGCGGACGTTCGCAGAAGTCGTAGTCGATCGCGACCTGCCCGGATGTCAGATTGATCGAACCAATCCGGTTGGGATCGATCACACGGCCGCCAGACGTTCCAGCCTTCGCCCCGCCCTCGATGAGTCCAGACGGTGTCTCTTCGACGACGGTGTACGTCCCGGGGGCAAGATTGTCGAAGCGATATTGTCCCTGAGAGTCGCTGGTCGTGACGGCGACCTCGTTGCCAGCTTGATCCAACAGTCGGATGACGACGCCTGAAAGTGGTTGCTCGTCGGCATCGAAAACGCAGTCCTCGTCCAAGTCCAGATGTACCCGTCCAGCGAGCGAGGCCGATTGAAGCTCGCCGAAATCGTATTCGAGACCTTGCTCGCCCTGTTTCAACTGAATCTGCGTCAGCGAGTCTCCGTCTGGTCCGATCTGCCCGACGGTCCTGGATCCGATCGTGCCGACCGAGTCGATTCCGTCCAAGTAACCAGAGGGTTGAGTTTGGCGGACTGAATACGTGCCCGGCGACAGATTGTCGAAGCGGTATCGCCCCTGTGGATCGGTGGTCGTCGTGCCCACCGTTTGTCCCGCCTCGTCAATCAGCGTTAGCGTCACGTTCGCGATCGGCTCTTCGTTGTCGTCGCGTATGCCATCGTTGGAACGATCATGGTAGACCACACCTTCGACCGACGCGGGGGAACCTTCACAGAAGTCGTAGTCGATCCCGTCGCCACCTGCCGGCAAAACGATCTGGCGAATCAGTC
>JBCCUO010000368.1:0-4921 GCA_039196805.1 Planctomycetota bacterium
AGACACCCGACGGTCCGGAGAAGGCGTACAACCAACGCCTGATGGGCCAGTTGGTGTACGACCAGGCGCTCAGGTTAATCGCAAACGAAGATCAGGACTCCCAGTCGCAGGCTGAGGATCTGCTGAAGACCTCGCAGGACGATCTGCGGCAAGGCCTCGATGGCATGACAGTGGCAACCCCTGAGGCGATGCAAGCGGCGTTGACGTTGGCGAAGGTCCACCGCCGCCAAGGCAAGCCCGCAGATGCGATCAGCGTTCTGGACAGTAAGGAATACGGCCCTCTGACGTTAGTCGGAAAGCTGGACCCTCCCTCGGCATCGTTCAAGTTGGATCTGTACAGCACCGAATTGCAGTCAATCGTCGACGCGATGGTGGCTGGCGAAGGTGACCTGGATAAGCTGCTGAGTCGGTCCAGTAAGGCGGTTGCCAACTTGAATGCGAGCGCCAACAACCCGGGGGCCAAGGCCAAGCTGGGAAACATCTTCATCAACATCGCTCGCAAGGTCGAACAGGCAATCGATGAGGCGGGTCCGGCAAAGAAACAGAAACTGATCGAAGCGTTTCGCGTGTTTTTGAGCGAACTGGTCAGGGCAACCAAGGATCCCGTCACCTTGCAATGGGTCGGTGAACGCTTGATGAATCTTGCCGAAGCATCGATGCCCCCGGGGCAAGCTCAGGCAGTCGGCCAATCGAAGGACTTGTTGGATCTTGCGGTCAAGACGTTCGGCGATCTGCAAGGCAAGGTCAAAGGGGATCGCAAACTGGCCTTGGAGATGCAATTGGCCCGTGCAAATCGGTTGACCGGAAACTACGCCGCCGCGATCAATACCTTGGCTGAGATTCTGAAAGAAAAGCCGACCATGTTGGACGCCCAGATCGAAGCCGCACTGTCATACGAACAGTGGGCGGGCAAGCTGGATCCTAAGATCGCCGTCCGCGCCTACAAGTCAGCGATCATGGGCGGTCGTCCCGATGCCAACAAGAAGAACATCATCTGGGGCTGGGGACGAATCAGTCAAACAATCAACGGTCGACCGCAGTACAGAACCCAGTTCTTCGACGCTCGCTATCACCTGGCACTCTGTCGCTATCTCAGCGGCAAAAAGGGTAACGACAAGGACGCGATGAAGAAGGCGATCCGAGACATTGAGATGCTGGAGACTGTCTACCCTGACATGGGGGGCAAACAGCAGAAAGCTAAGTTCGACGCGCTCAAGAAACAGATTCAAAAGGAAGCATCATGACGAAACCGACGTTCACAGGCTTGATCGCGCTGGCCATCGGCTTGGTGATGACTGGTCATGCGGTCGCACAAGTCGACCGCGTGTATCTGAAAGCGGGCAATCAAGTTTCGGGAAAGCTGACGGTCAGCAAGAAAGGCGTTTCGGTCGACAACGGCAACAAGAAGCAAAACATTCCCGCAGGCGAAATCGAAAAGATCGTCTACCAGGGTGCCCCCGCCGGGCTGACCAAAGGGCGAGAGTTCGTGCTGGATGGCCAGTACGACCAGGCTCTGGAAGAGTTGAAGACCGTCGATATTAAGGCGACTCAGCGTAAGGTGATCGCGGCCGATACAGCGTTCTATCTGTCCTACTGCAAGTGCCAGCTCGCCTTGGCTGGTCGCGCCGACAAAAAGGCAGCCGCCAAAGAAGCGCTCGCATTCCTGAGCACGTATCGCGACTCGTGGCACTTTTTCACCGCGGCTGCGACGCTTGGCAAGTTGACACTCGCTGACGGGGATCCTGGCAAGGCGATCACGTACTTCAAAGGCGCGATGGGTGCGGCTGTCACCAAAGAGCAGCAAATGGAAGGAGTTTATCTGGGGGCGTTGGCCAAGGTCGCTCAAGGAGACTTTCCAGGAGCAGCCGTTGACTTTGACAAGGTGATCGGTCTGGACGTTCAGTCCGTCGAATCAGCACGCATCCGCACGTTGGCGAAAGCCGCCAAATCCGTCGCATTGGCAAAGTCGGGTGACGCCGATGGGGCGTCCCAGCTGGTCGACCAACTGGTCGAAGATCTGGATCCGACGGACATCGAATTGGCAGCCCGCATCTACAACGCCCAGGGCGCCATGTACGAAGCCAAGTCAGACTCCGAAGGTGCCGTGCACAGTTATCTGCACACCCACTTGATGTTCAGCGCCCAAGCGGATGCCCACGCCCAAGCACTTTCTCGATTGGCAGTGCTCTGGCCCAAGGTCAGCCAACCGGCCCGAGCGGCTGAAGCAAAGCAAAGCCTCCGTAAACTCTATCCCGGCTACAGCGAGTAGCCTTTGGAGTGCGTTGGCTTGCCAACGCTTTGGCGCTTTGGAGTACGTTGGCTTGCCAACGCTATGGCGCCTTTGGCGCTTTGGAGTGCGTTGGCTTGCCAACGCTTTCACGCTTTGGACGTTGGCGTTGGATCGGGACCTGAAAAGCGGTAGCAAGCGACCGCACTCCACAAAAGGCGAATGCGGTGACAGGTCACCGCACTCCACAAAGGGCGAAAGCGGTGGCAAGCCACTGCACTCCAAGAGCGGTGCTAGCGTTTCTTGCCCTTGGCCGCGGGGCGTTTTCGCTTGTGGGGAGGCACGGCAGCGGGCTCGTCAGGTTTCATCTTTTCTCGAAGCCGATCGGCAAGCGATTTCGATGAGGTGTCACCATTCTTGGACGGAGTCTTGGAAGTCACAGCCGATGCCGACTCCAAGACCGCCTTGTCGAAGTGTGGCGTACTGGGCAGCGTCTTCTTCACCAGGATTCTTTCCGCAATCCCCCACAAGCTGCTGGTGATGAAGTAGATGCAGAGCCCGGCGGGAACGCGGAAGAAAAACAGGCCCATGAACAAGGTCATGAATCCCATCACCTTCTGAGTCATCTCGGTCTGTTCATCGGTCGCCGGGGGCATGAACAGCTTTTGCTGAAGGAAGAACAACGCCACCACAGCCATCGGCAAAATGTTGAAGTATGGCCCCAGCCAACCGTTGCCACGACCCGCGATCCAGTCGATCATCCAGTTGCCCCAGAAATGAAACTGGTCGGGACCGGCCAAATTGGAGGCCCAAGTGGTCCACGAGGCGAAAGCGGCCTGGCGGAGTTCGATGTCGACCGACAACAAGCGGTACAAGCCGATGAAAATTGGCAGCTGTGCAAACATCGGCAGGCACCCGGCCATCGGGTTGAAGCCGACACGCTGCTGAAGCTCGCGCTGCGCCTTCATGCGGGCTTCCATGTCGTCTTTGTGCTGCTCCGCAATCTTCTTCAGCTCCGGTGCTAGCTCTTGCATTCGCTGCGCGTTGACTGCTGCCTTGCGACTCAACGGGAACATCAGGCTTCGAACCAATACGGTCAGCAGTACGATCGCAACCGCGTAGTTACTGACGATGCTTGCCAAGAAATGCAGAATCCAACCCAGCAGCTTGCTGGCCGGGCCAAACCATCCGTAGTAGACCGTCTCACCGAGGCCATATTGCTCAAGCAGCTCGGGTTGCTTGGGCCCCGCAAAGATCCGCAAGTTGTGATCGATCGATTCGCCTTTGGCCAACGTCCTGGCGTTGCTCTCCAAGTAAAACGAGGAGTTGATAGCGCGGTCTTTGTCGTCGGGAATGGCTGTTGGATTGGCAACCACATTCGCCGCAGCGCGGCGAAAGTCGTTCAGCAGCGGCTCGCCCTCGGGCGGCAAGTAGGCGGCGTTGAAATACTGCGCATCGATCCCGATGAAGCTGAGTTGTTTGGTGCCTTCGTCGCCATCGGGAGCGAAGATGGAACGGTAGAGGTCGTTCGGTGTCTTGCGAGCAAGCTTCAGCAGTTCATATCCACTGACAAAGCCATAGCCGCCGGCCGGTGACTTGAAGACGACGTCTCGCGCAGCCGCGCCACCCCAGTTGGGACTAATCTTGTTGCTGTACCACCAACCTTCCATGGTGACGCCGTTGGGACCACTCAGACGATAGGCCAAGTCTTGTGGCCCTTCACCCAAGTTGGTTAGCCGAATGTTCATGTCCAACACGAACGAATTCGGCTTCAGTGTGTACGAGCGCTGCAGGCGGACCGCTTCCCCTTCGGCGGCTTCCAATTCATTGGATCGTAGGTCCAGTGTGTACCGGGCGGAATCAGGTTGATCGTTGTCGGCTTCGTCCAATTCCCAGATCAATTGGCTTGGATCGGCGATCTTGGGAATCGAATTCGCTCCGCCTGGAATGCTTTTCCGATTCACCTGAGCCAGTGTGATGAGCGCAGACAACCGTGAAAGATTCCCTGGGATCTGATCGGGGCCGCCG
Source organism: Planctomycetota bacterium (assembly GCA_039196805.1). Classification (GTDB taxonomy): domain Bacteria; phylum Planctomycetota; class Planctomycetia; order Pirellulales; family Pirellulaceae; genus JBCCUO01. Next base: position 4,256 of record JBCCUO010000368.1, read on the forward strand.
GTTCGCGCCAGACGCACCAAGTCCAGGGGATGCTCTGTCAGCGTTGCCTGGAAGACCAACGACTGGGTCTGGCGAGTCACCTCGATGCTGACCGTTTCGCCTGGTTTCGTCTTCGCCAGTGAGTCTCGCAATTCACTTGGCGTGGTGACAGCCAGGCCACCGACATTGGTGACCACGTCACCCACTTTGAGTCCACCAGCGACGTCTACTGACTTCGCCAAATCGGCCGGAGTTCCCGGGCCAACGACGTTGACCACAATCCCGTTGATGGAGGGTGACGGTTCCGAGGCCAGGTATCCTAGATAGCCACTGCGGACATCGACGCGACGGTGGTAGAACGATTCGTTCGGTTTGCGGCGGGTCAATTCGATTCGCTCGATGCCACTGCCGCGGCTGTTTAGCGTAACGAGCATCCAGTGACTGGATTTTGGATCCATCGACCCCAACGTGGTCCAACTGGGGGACTGCGATCGCTGGGACGCAGCGAGATCCACGCTATCCCCATCGCCATCGGCTTCGACAGCGTCCGGCTGTCCGGCCACATCGGCATCACCGTCCGCTGGATCGACCGCTTCTATTTCCGCGTCACCAACGTCGGCATCACCATCCTGGGCCACCTCCGCCGGCGGGGGAGGTTGCGGAGGGACGCCGACCAGCATCCGCAGG
>JBCCUO010000369.1:0-4918 GCA_039196805.1 Planctomycetota bacterium
ACTCGGTCGCAGAGATCCCGATTTCGTGCACGCCCGTACTGTTGCGGCCCAACTTGTAGACTTTGCCTCGGTCAAGCGATTCCGTTTGAATGTCGAATCCTGCCGACTGCAACGCTTCCAAATCGCGACGCACGGTCCGCGTGTGCAGCGTGCTCAGCCCAAGATCTGCGACCAGCTCGTCACGAAGTTCTTCAAGCGTTCGGCCAAAACGCGAGATTTCCAACAGCTGCAGGAGCTTGTGTTGCCTTATCAGTTGTTCGTTGCGTGCCACAGACGAAGCGTCCTTCTGTGTTGCGGTTGGTCGATCAGTTGGTGAGCCCAATTGTCATCCGCTGACGTCCCGCTGGGCAACCACGGTGCCGCCTGGGTGTCGGGAGGGGTGATGCCAAGGCGTCCAGTTTTCGTGCCAAGTTTGGTCACCGGTGGTCGGTCGAATTACGCTATGGTCCGATTGCCACCCGCCCTTCCACTCCCGCCTCCTCTCTGGACCTCTTCCGTGCTAATCGCTTTCACACGACGGCTGCCCCGTCCTGTCCTGGTGTGCTTCTTCGTTTCTGCAGCGTTCTCTTGCGGCCGATCGACCGCACAAACCTCGGGCGAGTCGAAAGGGATGATCAGCACCCATGAGCTGGTCGAGTCGTTTCGTGATGCAGCCGTGGAGAAATGGGAATCCGACATTCAGAAGCTGGAGGCCCTGGACCGCCGCCAACCCAGTCCGTCGGGCGGAATCCTTTGCATCGGAAGCAGCAGCATTCGACGTTGGGACATGATCGAGCGAGATTTGAGTCCACTGCGTCCGATCCAACGCGGCTATGGCGGAGCCCGGTTCTCGGACTTGGCGATCTTTGTTGATCGATTAGTCCGCCCGCACGACTATCGAGCGCTTGTCGTTTTTGTCGCCAACGACATCTCAGGCAGCGAACGCGACATCCCGGCCCAGCAGGTGGATCAGCTGTTCCGGTACGTGGTCGATCGTGCCCAATTCCATCATCCCGGCCGACCCGTTTTTCTGATCGAGATCACGCCAACTTCGAAGCGATATGAGCATTGGTCCCGCATCCGCGAGGTGAACGCGCGAATGCGAGAGTTTGCCCTCACGACGCCCGACGTTTACTTCATCCCCACGGCAAGCCACTACTTGACAGCTGACGGAAAACCGCGAGACGAGTTATTCGTGAAGGACCTGCTACATCTCAATGAAGCAGGCTATCAGTTGTGGGGGCGGATCATTCGCGGTCGCATCAGTAGCGTGCTGCAGCAGCGAATGGACGAGTCAATCCAATCGGCTTCCGCCGATTCCGCACAACCCGATCATCCGACGGCTGCAGAATAGGACTCCAGAAGATCGCAGCGTAGGGAATGCTCGTGGCGGCTTGCATGTTCGATGGGGTCGATGACAATTCGTGACTCACCCGTCAACGTTTCTCCCAAGGCCCGTCTGTGAAGGCACGACTCCGCACCATCGTCGGGCCTGTCATGGCAGTGGCGCTGTTCGCGTTGGCTGTCCGATTGCTGTACCGCGAATCGCAAAAGGTGACATGGGATGACTTTGTTGCCGGTGTGACCGGTGTGGACATCAGCTACCTCGTCATCGCGGCTGTCCTGGTGTCGTTGAACTACGGCTTGCTGACGTGCTACGACATGCTGGCCCTCCGCTACGTGCGGCGTCCGCTGCCGCTTCGACGCGTCATGCTGGCTGGATTCCTGGGCTTTGCCTTGGGAAACAATCTGGGAACGCTTTTGGCTGCAGCGCCGATCCGTTATCGGTTCTATCACCGTTGGGGCCTGTCGCATGGACAGATCATGGCTGTGATGACCGCTCTGGCGCTGACCTTTTGGAGCGGACTTGCCACACTGGGCGGGATCGTTTTAGTGATCGCGCCGATCGAACTTCCGGACAACGTCGCTTTGCCGTTTGGTACCCGGACGCTCGGGTTTCTGCTGCTGGGAGTTGCGATCGCGTATGCCGTACTCTGTTCGATCTGGCGGACGCCAAAACGAATCGGAAGTATCCAGTTTCGCCTTCCCGCTCCCGGGCTTGCGGGGACGCAGGCCTCGATCGCAGCGGTCGACCTTTTGATCTCGGCAACGACGCTGTATCTGGTTTTGCCCAGCGAAGCCGTGGTTCCTTTTTCGTCTGTCCTGGCCGCGTTTTTGGTCGCGATCACGGTTTCGATTCTGACCCAGGTCCCAGGTGGCTTGGGTGTACTTGAATTGATCCTTTGGACGTTATTGAAAGATACCGTTGGCGAATCACTTTTCGCCTCGGTGTTTTTGTTTCGGTTGATCTACTACATCATCCCGCTGCTGTTCGGGATGGTGACTTTGATGGGGCACGAGATCTACAGCGGCGCCGTCGAAGCGAGGATTGATCGCGAACGAGAGTCCGCGGGAACCGTCTCGCCTTCCACGGCCTCGACGGAAGCATCCGCCGATCTTGACAATACTGTGACTCCGGACGTGGACGCTGACGACCGTTCCAAACCTTCTTCGCGGGTGGAAGATAATGCGGACAAGCTGATCGCCCAGCCTACTCGTAATCCCACTTCATGACCCACGGGTCGTCGAACTTCTTCTGCAGCTGCTTGAGCTTCGCTTTTTGATCTTCCAGCACATCTGCGTGGCCGGGGCTGGACGCCAAGTTGGTGGACTCGGTGGGATCCGCCTCCAAGTCGAACAGCTCAAACTCAGGTCGCTGGACGTACTCGCCGACCGAACGCTTTCCGTACGGCGCGTCGTTCCCTTTTGCCAATTGAGCTTGCCAGCTGCTCGCGGCCCACAAGTCCGAGGCGAACGGATAGGGCAAGGGGTGAGCGATGTTCCAGATCAACTTGTACTTTTTTCCCCGAATGACACGCATCGGGTAGTACATCTGGATTTCGTGAAACGTATGCGATGCAAACAGCGTGTCGTGGTGGGACGAGGTTGGATCTGCCAGGCAGTGCATCCACGATTTGCCGTGGTAGCGATCAAACGGTTTTCCGCCGTCACGATTCTCTTTGAGGGCTTCCTGTCGCTTTGACCAAAACTTCTTGACGTTCAAGGGCGACTTAGGCGCGTTGGTCGTTCGATCCAGCCCACCGGCAAAATCAAGCAGCGACGGCGTGATATCGATGTGACTGATCAACGCATCGGATTCGACTCCACGCTTCGGTTGGTACGGATCGCGGACGACAAATGGCACTCGCAGTCCGCCTTCGTACACCGTCGTTTTGCCGCCAGCGAAAGCCATGCCGTGATCGCTGGTGAAGACGATCATCGTTTTGTCGTACAGGTTGGCCTCTTTCAAGATCTCAACCAACCGGGCGACGCCCTGATCGATCCTTGCGCACGATTGGTAGTACTGTGCCAGCTCTTCCCGAGTCTCGATCGTGTCTGGCAAGAACGGCGGAACAACGACCTCTTCCGGTTTGTAGAAAACCTCCTCCACGCCGGCGTGTGCCTTTTTGTTGGGGCGGTTCCCAAACAGGTCCGGTTTCAGGGATTGGGCTGATGTTTTGTCTTTGCCGCCGCCCCGATGGGGGTCCGATGTTGCAAAGTACAGAAAGAAGGGTCGATCGTCTGTCGCGTTAGTGATGAAGTCCTTGGCCTGATTCGCCATTTCGACGGCGTTGCGGCCAGGCCCCTTAAGGTACGTTTCATAGTGGTAAACTGTTTCGGGCGCAACGTGATACTTGCCGATATGGCCGGTGCGATAGCCAGCACGCTCCATCACGCGTGGCAAGGCAAGACGAGCCACGTCATGAAAGGAAGCGAATTTGTGATAATGGTGCTGGTGACCAAACTGTCCGTTGCGATGATTGTGCAGGCCGCTCATCACCACGCTGCGACTGGCACTGCACGACGCGGTGGTCGCGTAGGCATTGCGAAAGACCATTCCGTCCGCTGCGATGCTGTCGATCGCCGGTGTCCGCGCGGCCGTGTCGCCGTAACAGCCCAGCGTCGGGCTCTCGTCATCGGTGATGAAGAAAATGACGTTCCGCTCGGCGGCCGAAGTAATGGAGGCATCTCGTGATGCAACGCCCAGGAAGACCAGGATCGCGGCGACTAGGAGGTGTTTGTGTGGCATCGACAACGGGTGGGACGCGGGGTGAAACAATCGTCAAGCTAGCGACGCCACAGTTTAACCGCAGTCCATGTCGTTGTGTCGGATTTAGTTGGCTGCTGTCTCGGTGGTTCGTTGGCGGACCCATTCAGCATGAGCGGGCACTCGTGTTCGTGCTTGTGGCGTTCGGTTGCTCTTTTGTCGCTGCCGGTGCCAAGGCGGATGCAGCGAACGATTCAGTGCACGTCGATCGTGTGACTTGTTTCGTTCCTTCGTCGGCGGACGTTGATCGAGACACTGCGAGTCCGGCGTCCAGTCAGCGGATGCGGTTGCCAACTCAGTGGCTGACTCGGCAGCGTGATCCCGCCTGGAATGCCTACCTGGCACTGTGGCAAGCCCATTACCAAGATCCGGCCTTGATGCTTCTCCGCCGCTATCTTGGGCTGCCGACAAAGAACGAGTTCGCCGCGAGATCACGACCCGGTACCGGCGCTCCGAGGCAATTGGGGTGGCGAAAGGGAACGTTCCATATCGTTGAGACACCGCACTTTCAAATCTACAGCCGGGCGAGCGGCGTTGAGACCGAATCGATTGCTCGTGACTTGGAACGATGCTACTGGGTTTGGACGCAGGCATTCTTTCCACTCTGGGAAGGTGCAGCGCAAGTTCGCGTCACACTTGATCCGGCGACAGAAGATGATTCCGTCTCTGCAGATCGCGTGATCACTTGGGAGTCGGTTTTGACAAGGCTCGCGGAAACGCGCGGTCGCTTGACCGTCAAGCGCAGGTTGCGGGTCGCCCTGTTCCAGGATCGTGGCGAATACCAATCGACGCTCGCCAAGCAAGTGCCTGGAATCGAGCAGTCGACGGGCT
>JBCCUO010000370.1:0-4909 GCA_039196805.1 Planctomycetota bacterium
GGTCGCGACAAGCAGAAAACTTTGAAGGCAGCCTTGGAATCCCGCTGTCAGTCCAATCAAGAACGGAACGGGCACAACCAGAATCAGCGCCGCCGAAGCCAGGGGACCACGTCCACGAATGAGGATCAGCAAGGCCAGCAGACAACAGACAAAGCCGGAAGTCACCATCGCCAACCCGTACACCGGCCCCAAGGCTTGGGCGACCATTTCCAGAAAGGTAAGCGGTTCGGCTTCGACTTCATTCATGGTTAAGGCTAGCGTGAGGCGTGACGTTGAGTGAGGGATGAGGGAGCTCAGTCTTTGATCGCCTCGGTCAGCGCGACGAGATTTCTTGGGTTTTGCCCGAGGTCGCCCTTTCCGACGCGTGATGCGCTGCTGGCATGGACGACGCATTGTGGGAGACCTTCGGCGTCCGTCTTAGCTGTGATCTCAACCTGAACGTCGTCGACAAAGCGAAACAACGTGGACGTGCGAGTCAGTTTCAGGGATGCGCTGTCTCGGGCAAGGGTTTGGTCGACCAACTGCCAGGCCGAGTTCTGTTTCGCAAATGTTTCGATCTTGGCGACCGTGGAATCGATAGTCATCGACACCACGACCGGCCTCAAACGGGGATCTTGTGCCTGTTCAGTCAGCTCGGCGGTGTTTTGACTCAGGTCGCGACTCCAGTCGTCAATCTGAGAAAACACGGTCCACACGATTCCCGCCGTGACCACGATCGCCAACAATCCAAGCATTCGTTTTCCTGTCCGCCACCTCGCCGACGGCTGCGATGGGGACTTCTCTGGGATCTGTGAGTGTGTGATGTCCGAGCCTTCGTTGTTTGCCGACATAGAAAACGACCATTTAGCAGCCGCCGAACCGTTGGCCGCCCGAATGCGGCCGCGGACGCTGACGGAATACGTCGGCCAAAGCCAAATTCTGGGGCCGGGCAAGCTGCTGCGCCGAATGATCGACGCCAAGCGTTTGGGGTCTATCATCCTGCACGGTCCGCCTGGAACCGGCAAGACGACCTTAGCCCGGCTGCTGGCATCCGAAACCGGTAGCGAATTGACAACGCTCAGTGCCGTGTCCAGTGGCGTAAAGGAACTACGCGAGATCTTGGCCAAGGCGACGGACCGGGTCGCCACAGGACAATCACGTCCCGTCTTGTTCATCGACGAGATTCACCGATTTAGCAAGAGCCAGCAAGATGCACTCTTGCCCGACGTGGAATCGGGCATTGTCTCGCTCATCGGTGCGACCACCAGCAACCCGTATTTCGCCGTCAATAGCGCATTAATTAGCCGAAGTCAGCTTTTCGCGTTGCAGACGCTTGCGCATGAGGAGATCAAGGCTTTATTACATCGTGCCCTCGAAGATCCTGTTCGGGGTCTTGGGAAAAACACAGTCCGCGTCGACGAGGATGCGATCGATTTTCTTGCCGACACGGCGGAGGGTGACGCAAGAAGGGCCTTGACGGCATTGGAGATCGCCGTGGGAAGCTGTGACCAGGAGTCGGATGCGACCACGGTGACTCGGGAAGTGGCCGCAGAGTCGATTGGTCAGCGAATTGCCGGCTACGATGGGTCCGGGGACGATCACTACGACTTGGCCAGCGCGCTGATTAAGAGCGTTCGTGGCAGCGATGTCGATGCCGCCACCTACTGGTTGGCTCGGATGCTGGAAGGGGGGGAAGACATCCGGTTCCTCTGCCGCCGACTGGTCATCCTGGCCAGCGAGGACATTGGCAACGCCGACCCGGCGGCACTAACGTTAGCCGTCTCGGCGATGCAAGCTTGCGAGTTCATCGGACTGCCCGAGGCACAGCTGACGCTTAGTCAAACGGTTGCCTATCTAGCGTTGGCTCCCAAAAGCAATGCCGCCACCGTCTCGATCGGGTCCGCCCGTCGCGATGTCCGTGAGCAATCGATCGTACCGGTTCCCAAGAGCCTCCGTGACGGTCACTACCCGGGAGCCAAAGAGTTGGGCCATGGCCGGGGCTATCTGTACGCTCATGATCACGAGGATGGAATTGTTGCCCAAGATTACTTGGGGGTCGAACGAACGTACTACCAGCCAGTGCAGCGTGGATTCGAAATCGAGCTTGGTCAGCGTCTGCAACAAATCCGCAAGACGTTGAAGGGTTAAGAGGGCCTGACTCCTGAACCGACGCCTGACCCTAGACCGAAGTCTCCAGATTGGCGCACCACCAGCGACTGCACGCGTCCCAAGCCGCCGGTTGTCCCATTGGTTGACACCGCTGTGCGGGGGCCCGACGATACGGGCAAGCTGGATGAACTCTTTTGTGGGGAATACACGCCATCATGCTCTTCAGTCCGACCTCGTCTGCCGTCTTTGGCCCACAAATGCTTGGTGACGCGAAGCTGATCGGCACTCACTTGCCGCCCGCCCAGTTGCCGATCCCGCAGGCCGCTGCCCTGATCGGCGCACTGATTCTGTTCGCGATCTTTTTGGTCTTCGTGATCGTCTTTGCCAACTACTTTGGATTGTGGATCCAATCCGTTCTGACACAGTCGCGGATTTCGATCGGCAATCTGCTGGGAATGACGTTTCGGAAGGTGAATGCCCGCTCGATCGTCCGCAGCAAAATCATGGCGACCCAAGCAGGACTGGATGATCCCGAGTTGACCGGTGAAGCATTGGAAGCTCACTACCTGGCGGGCGGAAACGTCCAGCAAGTGATTCGGGCGTTGGTTGCAGCCAAGAAAGCCAAGACCATCTCGCTAACGTTCCGCGAGGCAGCTGCCATCGACCTGGCGGGACGCGATGTTTTGGAGTCTGTTCAGACCAGTGTCTATCCCAAGGTCATTGACTGCCCACCGCGCGGTTCCGCCAAGCCGTCGCTGGACGCGGTTGCCAAAGACGGCATTCAGCTGAAAGTGAAGGCACGCGTAACCGTGCGCGCGAACCTGCCACAGCTGATTGGGGGTGCGACCGAGGAGACGATTATTGCGCGGGTGGGCGAAGGGATCGTCAGTGCGATCGGTAGTGCCGCAAATCACAAAAAGGTGCTCGAGAATCCTGATGTGATCAGTAAGGCGGTGCTTGCCAAGCGGCTTGATTCGCAAACCGCGTTCGAGATCGTTTCGATCGACATTGCGGACATCGACGTTGGCGCGAATATCGGGGCTCGATTGCAGGCCGACCAGGCCGAGGCGGATACTCAGGTGGCCCGCGCCAATGCGGAGAGCAAGCGCGCGTCGGCCGTCGCCGAAGAGCAGGAGATGCAGGCCAAAATCGAGGAGAGTCGCGCGGCGTTGGTGGAAGCACAGGCGGCCGTTCCGCAAGCGATGGCAGAAGCGTTCCAGACGGGCAAACTCGAGATCCTGGATTATTTCAAGCTACAGAACGTCAGTGCGGACACGGAAATGCGCAAGGCATTGGCCGGTTCAACGCGTGACACCGGAGAAATCGAGGAGCGTCCGTAACGATCATGGCAGGTGACTTAGAGGACTTCCTTCGTCGTGCCGCGGCGCGGCGGCAAGCCAAGGCGGCCCCGGCCCCACCGGCACAACAACCCAACGTAGCCCCGCAGTACACGGACCGTCGCCGCGAGCGGATGGTGACCTCGCAAGAACCAGACGAGCTGGAAGACGTTTCTACAGTCAGCAACCGACTGGAACAGCAGCGTGCACAGATTCAGGCCGCTAAAGAGAAGGCACGTCAAGTGGCCGCTGAAGCGGCTGCCACGCCTGCGGCAATGCCCACCCGTACGAAGAGTGGTCGAGTCGAAACCACCAACACAGCAAACGCTCAAGATTTGATTGATCTGTTGAAGCAGCCGCAGGGGATCCGCAACGCGATCCTGCTACGAGAGATCTTTGACCGTCCCGAACATCGTTGGTAGTGGACCCGTTGCTAGCATGACGCCTGACACAACGCGAATTGGCTGGATCGGAACCGGCGTGATGGGCCGCAGCATGTGCGGTCATCTCATGGCCGCCGGGTACCGCGCGACCGTCTACAACCGCTCGCCACAAAAGGCAGACACTCTGGTGAAACAGGGCGCTACGTTGGCCGTGTCACCTGCTGAAGTCGCTGCCTCGTCCGATGTGATCTTCACGATCGTTGGTTTTCCCAGCGACGTACGTGATGTCATCTTGGGACAACAGGGCGTACTACAAAGTGCCGCTGCAGGCTCCGTCGTCGTCGACATGACGACCAGCCAACCCGCCTTGGCGGAAGAAATCGCGTCGGCCGCGGCAGCGAAAGGGATCGCGGCGATCGATGCTCCGGTCAGCGGTGGCGACACCGGAGCCCGTAACGCCGCTTTGTCGATCATGATCGGCGGCGACGCCGAGCCAGTTCAAAGAGTGATGCCGCTGTTCGAATTGATGGGCAAGACGATCGTCCATCAAGGGGGCCCCGGTCGCGGTCAGCACACCAAGATGGTCAATCAGACGTTGATCGCCAGCGGCATGATCGCCGTCTGCGAAGCGTTGCTGTATGCCCACAAGGCTGGCCTGGACCTTCCGACGGTCCTGAAGAGTGTATCCAGCGGCGCCGCTGGAAGCTGGTCGCTGTCCAATTTGGCGCCCCGGATGATCGACCAAGACTTTGATCCCGGGTTCTACATCGAGCACTTTTTGAAGGACATGAAAATCGCGCTCGATGAGGCGGCGAAAATGGATCTTTGTTTGCCCGGACTGGCCCTGGCGCGGCAGCTTTATCAAGCTGCCGCGGCTCAAGGACACGCCCAAGATGGGACCCAAGCGTTGCTATTGGCTCTCGCGAAGCTCAACAACGTGGACTGGAAAGGCCGCTAAGTCGTTTCGACCGTTTCACTACCGCTTGCCCAAACCCAATCATTGGCTCCGGCAAAGAACCAATCGGCTCCGAAGCCACCGATCAACAAGTCCCACGCGCCATCGTCGAAGACGGTTTCACCGGCAACAAGCTGGATCTCACC